>DASWFL010000221.1:0-13365 GCA_036394255.1 Steroidobacteraceae bacterium | reverse complement strand
AACCATTGTTCAGGTCGACGTGCATGAAAGACAGATCGGCGCGCAGCGTCGCGGTCAGCTGCAGCCTGAGCTTGCCGCGTACCGTGCTCTCATCGTAGCCGTTGGTATCGTCGCGGTTCAGGTACGCGTTGTGGCGGAAGCCGTTGCTCCGATATTGCTGCGCGGCCACGCGCCAGCCGTCGGCGCCGCCGTCAAAGCCATCACCCAGCACCACGCCCGCTGCCCGAGTGGCGTAGTCGCCCGTCGTCGCCTCGCCATGCAGATCGAATTCAGCGCCGGGATCGCGCGTGCGCACGCTGATCAGACCCGCCAGCGCGTTCGCGCCGTAGGCCGTGCCCTGCGGACCTCGAAGCACCTCGACATGATCCAGATCGAACAGCGTCGCCGGCATGCCTACGCCGGAAAAGTCGATGTCATCGATCAGAAAGCCGACCGACGGGTTCGGGGCTCCCTGGTACTGCTCGATCTCACCGATGCCGCGCAGCAGAAAATAGCGCGGTCGCGACGTGCCCGAGGCCCAGCTCAGATTCGGAATCAGGGTGAGCACCTCCTCGAAATGCTGCACCCCCGCGGCACGTAGCGTCCCGCCGTCCAGCACCGTGACGCTTTGCGGCAGCTCCTCCAGCGGTGTGGGGCGCAGGCTCGCGCTGATGACGATTTCCTCGAGCCGCCCACCGTCGGGCGGCATGGCCAGGGCCGGCAGCGGCACAGCCGGGCATGCCACGGCGACAAGCGCCGCGGCGACCAGGGATTGGATAGTCATCGACCTGCTCCCTACGCCGGTACTAACCGGATCAGGTTCAACGGGTTTGCCGGCCAGCCCGGCATCTCAGGTCCCGCAGGGGACCACCCCAAGGTTTGTGCGCCGGACTATCCTAGTGTTTGCCGCCCTTTGCAAGTGATCGCAGCATCCGGCATTCGGGACGGCAGAATTGAGGGGACAGCAATGGCCATCGATACTCCGAACAGCAGCCGACGCGTCCGGATCTTCCATGTGAACGCCTTCACGACGCGCGCCTTCGCCGGCAACCCCGCCGCTGTGGTACTGGACGCGGAGCGGTTGGCTGATCAGGAGATGCAGCGCCTCGCGCGGGAACTGAACGTCGGCGATACGATCTTCCTGCTGCCCGCTGACGGCCCCGACCACGACCTGCGGGCGCGCTTCTTCACGGCTCGTGCCGAGACCGGATTCGTCGGCCATGCCAGCATTGCGGCGCACGCGGTCCTGGATGCCTTAGGCATGCCTCCCTGCCGCCGCCAGAAACAGCGCAATGGCACGGTCGAATTCGAGCGCCTGTCCGGCGGCGGGGGCGCGAGCTACGCCTTCACGCAGACGCCGCCGCCCGTGCAGCGGGTACTCGACGCCCGCGCGCTGGCGCCGCTGCTGGCGGCTCTGGGTCTGCGCGCCGATGAGCTCGATCCCCACTGTCCCGCCGTTGCCGCCGGCGCCGGCGGCAGCCGTGCACTGATTGCGGTGCGCGGCGGGGCGACGCTGGCCCGACTGGCACCAGACCTGACGCAGCTTGCCGCCCTGACGGCCGCTGGCGCACCCGCGGGCTACTTCGTCTACACGCGCTCGCCGGCCGTACCCGGCTGCGACACGGAAGCGCGCATGTTCTGCCCCGCGATCGGCATTCCCGAAGATCCCGTCAGCGGCAACGCCCACGCCATGCTGGGCGCCCATCTGTACGCACTGGGCCTGCTCGCAGCGGACGACACCGGGGCACACTTCGTCGCCCGCCAGGGTCACCACATGGACCGGCCCGGCATGCTCAACGTTCGCGTACTCGGCGATGGCCGGACAATGCGTGCCGTGCAGGTCGCGGGAACCGCGGTGATCGTGTTCGATGCGGTCATCGAGCTGCCATCGGCCTCGTGATATAGTCTTTGATCCGGGAGTACTCGAAGGTTACCCGCTGCCATGAGCGAGCGCGACGGCGTGCAGCCCGAGGTTCCCGCCAGTCTCGGCGCTGCGGATAAATTGCTGCTGTTGAAATCACTGCGCCTGGACAGCGCGCAGCGCGACACGCTCGAGCCGCAGCGCCGCTGGCTCCTGCCGGCCGGCGTTGCCGGGCTCCTGCTGGCAATCGGCGTCATGGTGTGGCTGCTGCGGCCGAACCACCGGATTGCGGTAAGCGTGGCGACCGCGACGGCGCCGCTCGCGGGTGGAGGGGATGCGGCCGTACTGCAGGCGACCGGCTACGTGACCGCACGGCGCGAAGCGACTGTTTCGGCGCAGATCACCGGCACCGTAACGGACGTGCTCATCGAGGAAGGCGATCGCGTGGTGGCCGGCCAGGTGCTGGCGCACCTGGACAGCACCGCACAGCGCGCGCAACTCGCGCAGGCCCAGGCGCAATTCAGTACCGCGCAGGCGAGCCTCGGCCAATCAGAGGTGCAGCTCGCACAGGCGCAGCGCGATCTGACGCGCCAGGAGGAACTGACGGCGCGCCAGCTGACCTCGCAGCAGGCGCTGGAGGATGCGCAGACCCGCGTCGCGACGGCGCGCTCGCAGGTCGAGATTCAGCGCAAGCAGATTGAACTCGGCCGCGCCGCGGTTCAGGCCGCGCAGGTGCAATTCAACTACGCGACCGTGAGAGCGCCGTTCGATGGCGTGGTGATTGCCAAGTCGGCACAGGTCGGCGAAATCGTATCGCCCTTCTCGGCCGGCGGCGGTTTTACCCGCACCGGTATCGGCACGATCGTCGATATGGCTTCACTGGAAATCGAAGTCGACGTCAATGAAACCTACATCGATCGCATCGTCCCCGGCCAGAGCGCCCAGGCGGTCCTCGACGGCTATCCCTCATGGACCATCCCCGCTCACGTGATCGCGATCATTCCCACGGCGGATCGTGGCAAGGCGACCGTCAAAGTGCGCGTCGCGCTGGACGTGCGCGATCCGCGCATACTCCCGGACATGGGTGTTAGGGTATCCTTCCTGCAGGCGGCCCGGCCGGCCGATGCCGCCGCGCCACCCGGTGTGGTGGTGCCGGCGGCGGCACTCTTGCAGCGCGATGGCCAGGTTGCGGTCTTTGTCCTCGATGGCCACCAGGTCCGCCTGGTCAGGGTCACGCCGCGCGCCGAGCTGGGCGAGATGCGCCGGATCGAGGGTGTTGCGGCCGGCGCACAGGTGGTGCTTGCTCCGCCAGCCGGCCTGGTCGATGGCGCCACGGTTGACTGGCAGGAAGGCGCAAGGTAGCGCCGCGGATATCACGAGGGATGGACTGATGGCTACACTGGTGGAAGTTCGTAATGTCAGCCGGGTCTATGAGCGCGGCAAGCAGAAGGTCGAGGCGCTGCACAGCGTCGAGCTGAATATCGCCCAGGGCGATTTTCTCGCGCTGATGGGTCCGTCCGGGTCCGGCAAGACCACACTGCTCAATCTGATCGGCGGGCTGGATACGCCCTCTACCGGCACCATATCCGTGGCCGGCCGGCGCATCGACAATCTGGGTCAAAACGCCCTGTCGAAATGGCGGGCAACGAACGTGGGTTTTGTCTTCCAGTTCTACAATCTGATGCCCATGCTGTCGGCACAGCGCAACGTGGAACTGCCCCTGCTGCTGACGAGGCTCGGCGCCGCCCAGCGGCGGCAGAACGCCGCCGTCGCGCTGCAGCTGGTGAACCTCGGCGACCGCGCCGGCCACAAGCCCAGTGAGCTGTCCGGCGGACAGCAGCAGCGTGTCGCCATTGCGCGCGCCATCGTGTCCGATCCGGTGCTGCTGGTCTGCGACGAACCCACCGGCGATCTGGACCGGCATTCGGCCGAGGAAGTGCTGGGACTGCTGCAGGTGCTGAACCGTGCACACGGCAAGACCATTATCGTCGTGACGCACGATCCCAAGGCCGCAGAATTCGCCACCCACACCCTGCACCTGGACAAGGGCACGCTGGTGGACGGCCAGCGCGCGTAGGCCGGCGCCACCGTGAAATACCTGCATCTGATCTGGGCGTCGCTGTTCCGGCGCAAGCTGCGCACGATCCTGACGCTGCTGTCGATCGCCGCGGCCTTTCTGCTGTTCGGACTGCTCGACGCGGTGCGCGTGTCCTTCAATCAGGCGGGCCGGTCGACGGCCGGTGCCGAACGCCTGCAAACCGGCTCGCGCCTGTCGTTCATCCAGGTGCTCCCCTACAGTCTCGGCGCGCAGATCCAGGGTGTGCCCGGAGTCAAAGCGGTCGCGTACGCGAACTGGTTTGGTGGCGCCTACCAGGACCCGCACAACCAGATCTTCACCTTCGCGGTCAGCCCGAACTACATCGATCAGTATCCTGAGATGGAACTCGCGGCGGATCAGCGCCAGAAATTCGATGCCAACCTCAACGCCATCGTCGCCGGTGAGACCCTGGTCAAGCGCTACGGCTGGAAGATCGGCGACCGCATCCCGCTGCAGTCACAGATCTTCCCCGACCGCCAGGGCAGCAAGAACTGGCAATTCGATCTCGCCGGCGTGCTCAAGGCGCGCGACAAGAAAACCGGCGGATTTTTAGGCGGCATGGTGCTGCTGCACTGGAAGAAATTCGACGAGACCACGCCGTACAACCAGGGCAGCGTGGGCTGGTATATCACGCGGGTTGCGGATGCCGGCCAGGCCGATCGCGTCGCCCGCGCGATCGATGCGTTGTCGGCGAATTCCGATCACGAAACCAGGACCCAGACCGAACAGGCGGCGACAGCGAACTGGATGAAACAGCTCGTCGACATCGGCCTGATCGTCGGCTCGATCATGGGCGCCGTGTTTTTCACGCTGCTGCTGCTGACGGGCAACACCATGATGCAATCGGTCCGTGAGCGCACCGCCGAACTGGCCGTGCTGCGCACGATCGGCTTTCCACCCGGAGCTGTGCTGGGCATCGTGCTCGCCGAATCCTTCCTGCTGCTGGTGCTGGGCGGCCTCGTCGGGCTCGGCCTGGTCAGCGTCCTGGTGCCGGCCATCGTCAAGGGGAGCGGTGGGATACTCAACCTGCCGACGGTCGGTGCCAGCAGCTGGGCCATGGGAATCGCGCTGATGGTGCTGATCGGGCTGGCGGTCGGCGCCCTGCCCGCCTGGCAGGCGATGCGCCTGAAGATCGTCGATGCGCTGGCGGGCCGCTGAGGGACCGATGCGATGAGGTTTGTCTACAATTTGCTCACCCTGCTGGCCATCGCCGCCGCCATTGCCGTGCTGATCGTGGCACCCTGGCCGGTGCTGCTCGGGTCCGGCCTGCTCCTCGCTGCGTGGCTGTTGTGGACCCGCGTTGGCCGTCAGGCTTCTTCGGTCACCGGAATCGGGGTGCGGACGCTGCCGCAGCGGGCAGGCGCATCGCTCGTCATCATCATCGGCATCGGCGGCGTGGTGGCTGTGCTGGTGGCGCTGCTGGCCATGGCCGAAGGTTACAGCGACACCCTGCGGCGTAGTGGGAGCGAGGACAGCGCGGTCGTCCTGCGCGGCGGCTCCTCCGCCGAAGCGAATTCCGTGCTCGATCATGACAGCGCGCTGGTAATCCAGGACGCACCGGGCGTGGCTCACGACGCGGCCGGCAAGCCGATCGCCTCGGCCGAACTGGTGGTGGCGGCCAATCTGCCGATCCGGAAATCGCGGGACCTGGACGACCTCGGCAGCGTGCAACTGCGTGGCATCGGGCCGGAGGCCTGGCAACTGCGCACCAACGCCCGAATGATCGCCGGCCGAAAATTCCGGCCCGGCCTGCGCGAACTGGTCGTTGGCCGGGGCGCGCAACGGCAGTTCGCCGGCACGGAGGTCGGTCGCGAAATCAAGCTGGGCACGCAGAGCTGGAAAGTGGTGGGCGTGTTCGAGACGCACGACGCGCTGGAATCGGAGATCTGGGCGGATGCCGCCGACGTAGGCGCCGCGTACCGCCGCGGATCTTCGCTATCCTCGGTATTCGTACGGCTCACGGACCGCACGGCGTTCGGGCCATTCAAGGCTGCCCTGAGCGCCGATCCGCGACTGAAGGTCGACGTCTCGACCACGGCGGAGTACTACAGCAAGCAGTCCGAGACCATCACCAAGGTCATCCGCATCATCGGCCGGGTGGTGGGCAGCATCATGGCGATCGGCGCGGTATTCGGCGCGCTCAATACCATGTTCGCCGCCGTGGCCGCCCGGGCGCGCGAGATCGCCACACTGCGCGCCATCGGCTTCCGCGGCAGCGCGGTGGTCGCGGCCGTGATGATCGAGACCATGCTGTTGGCAGCGCTGGGCGGTGTGCTGGGTGGACTGCTGGCGTGGGTGGTTTTCAATGGTTTCACGGCCTCCAGCATCGCCGGTGGCGTCGGGCAGCTCACCTTCGATTTCAAGGTCACGGCGCCGCTGCTCTGGACGGGTATGACCTGGGCGCTGGCTATCGGCATCATTGGCGGGTTGTATCCGGCCCTGCGTGCGGCGCGCCTGCCGGTGGTGTCGGCGCTGCGCGATAGTTAGCCCTCACCGCGCGCCCCGGGCTCGGCGCCGCGCAGCCCGGGCTCGGCCAGGTAGCGCTGGATGCGCTGCTGGTAGGAGCGCGCGGCGCGCTCGATCAGGGCCAGCTCGCGCTCCGCGACCGCACGAACCACGCGCGCCGGCGCACCCAAAACGACACTGCCGCCCGGGAATTCCTTGCCCGGCGTGAGCATCGAGGCGGCACCGATGAGACAGCGGGCTCCGATCCGCACGCCGTCGAGCACGACGGCGCCGTTCCCAATGAGACACTCATCGCCGATCGTACAGCCATGGAGCAGCACGCGGTGACCGATGGTGACGTTGCGGCCCACGATCGTGGGAATGCCCTTGTCGCAGTGGATGACGGTGCCGTCCTGCACATTGGTGCCTGCGCCGATCTCGATCAGCTCATCATCGGCCCGCAGCACGGCATTGAACCACACACTGGCGGCGTCCCCGAGCCGGACGTCACCGATGAGCTGCGCACCCGGCGCAATGTAATAGCAGGCCGTGGCCATCACCGGGCGCTTGCCTTCGAACGCGTACATCACTGTGCGACTTCCTGCCTGCCCGCGCGCTGTGCCGCCAGCATGCACCACAATGCCTGCAGCGTCACGAGGGCGCCGACCAGGAACGGCGCTCCCGCCCCGAATCGGCCGAAGATGAAGCCCGCGCTGAAGGGTCCGAGCACGCGCGCCAGGGACGTGCCGGATTGATAGGTCCCCATCACCACGCCGCGATTGCCGGCGTCGGCCTGTCGCGAGGCGAGCGCGGAGACGCTCGGGCTGAAAGCACCCGATCCGAAACCGCACAGGGCCAGGCCGCCGATCGCGATTGGCAATGTGGGCGCGACACCGGTGATCGCGAGGCCGCAGACGTAGGCCGCAATGCCGGCGATCGCCAGGCGCTGTTCACCGAAGCGCGGCGCCAGCACCCGCACCAGTCCGCCCTGCATCGCCACCGCAATGGCGGCCAGTCCGAACAGCATCAGGCCGATGGTGCGCGGCCCAATGCCGAAGCGCGTCAGGCCCCACAGGGCGACGATCGATTCAAGCGTCGATTGCGAAAACGTGACCAGTACCCCGGCCAGCACCAGCCACCGCAATGCCGGTCGCGCCGCCAGTGTGCGTAGCGCGGTCGAGGGCAAGGCGCGGGCGCGACTCGCCAGTCGTTCGGCGACACCACGGCTTTCACGCAGCAGCAGCGTCACCAGCAGCATCGCCAGCACGCTCAGTACCGCCGAGACCGAGGCGGGCAGCAGGAAGTTCGCCGAGCGCACGTTGTTGCCAACCAGGACGCCACCCAGCGCCGGACCGAGCATGAAACCCACGGCGATAGCGGCGCCCACGGTTCCCAGCGCGCGGGCGCGATGCTCGGGCAGGCTGACGTCCGCGGCATAAGCCATGGCCGCGGAAATATTGCCCGCCATGAATCCGCTGAGCATCCGCGACAGCAGCAGCCAGGCCAGCCCCGGGGCGAAGCCCAGCACCAGGTAAGACAGGCAGGCGCCCGCCATGCTGACGATCAGTATGGGGCGGCGTCCATAGCGATCGCTGAGCCGGCCCCAGAACGGCGCGGCGATGAGCTGACAGAGCGAATAGCTGCCGAGTATCGCAGTGATCACCCACGGCGCAGCGCCGAACCGGACTGCCATGTAAGGCACGAGCGGCACGATGACGCCGAAACCCAGCACGTCGATGGCGCAGATGATGAAAATCGTCAGCAGCGGTCGCGCGCTCTGGCCTGGGCTGGAATGCGGCATCAGTGATTCGGCACCAGGTCATGCAGCTGAACGCCCATCGACGGCGGGCGATCGCGCAGGGCGCGAATCACCGCGTTGGGCAGACGCGTCTCATCGCTCAGGCCGGCCTCCGAGCTGCTGAAGCGCAGGATCGTCAGATCGAGCCGCGGCACCAGCCACAGCCGCGTGCCGCCCGGCCCACGCAGGAAGAAGGTGTCGTCGCTGGCGAAGGGTTCTGCCCCCGTCGTCACCGGCCTGCGGTAGAGGCCCGCACCGGGCTGTTCGACGCCACCGGCGGCCGGGCGCAGCCGTCGAACCCAGCCGGGCGGCACCACCTGCGTGCCCTCGAAACGGCCATCGTGCAGCAACAGCTCGGCAACACGAAGCCAATCGGCGGGCCGCGCCCGAATCCCTGTGCCCGAACACTGTGCCGGCGCGGCGTTCAGCGGCTGCCACAGGTTCCGCGACAGGAACTGCGGGTAGGCGAGGCCACTGGCCTTGACGATCAGTGCGGTCAACCGACCCGGATCGTGGCTGACCGCAGCGGGTGTCAGCCGGCCGTCCTGGGCCACCGCCACACCGACCGCCAGCATCAGCAGGGTATCGGAGAACTCACCGCCGTCGACAAGCGTGGCCGAGTCAGCGCTGCCGCTGTAGCTGTCGACCACCAGATGCCCGTGGCGCGTGATGAGCAGTCCGCCCGCCTGCCGGGTGCGTGTCATCGCAACAGCCGCCTGCAACGCCCTGGCGTCGAAGCCCTCGCTGCGGGCATCCGCGCGTGGCAGACCGCCGGCGTCTCCACCTCCCACGACCACGGCGCCGCGCTCGATGGCGTGGCCCAGGTGCTGATGCCAGGCGCCGGCGGCCAGCAGGACCCCCACCGCAGCCAGCAGCGCCCAGGCGATCTGTCGGCTCATCGGCGCTGTGCTCTGGCCGTCGCCCGGTGCGTGCGTAGCAGCCCGCAGTAGCGCGCCGTGCCGTGCACCAGCTCGAGCTCGTGCGACGCGCAGCGCGGCCATTCATCACGATGGTGGCAAGCGATCACGATGGCATGGTTTCCACGGGCAATCCTGCCGACCAGGGCCCCGAGACGCGTCCGGTTCAGCGCATCGAGGCCAGCATAGGGTTCGTCGAGCAGCAGAATATCAGGGCGCCGCACCAGCGCACGCGCGAACAGGACGCGACGGGCCTGGCCATAGGAAAGCTCTCCCAGCCGGCGCGACGCCAGCGACAGCGCGCCGGCCTGGCGCAACGCACGCAGGGCCGCGCGGCGTTCGCCGCTCCGGACGGCCCCGTCGAGCCCGAAAGCGCCACGTCCCCCGGCCACCACGGCCTCCAGCGTGGTGAGCTGGCGCGGCAATGCGGCCTGCAGATCCGGCGCAACATAGCCCGTGCGCCGCTGGAACACGCCGAGTGCCGCGCCGTCGGCCTGCCCGATGCGGCGAATCGTACCGCCGGCGGCCACCCCATGATCACCGTGGAGAGCGCCGAGCAGGGTGGACTTGCCGCTGCCCGTCGCACCGTGCACGACCCAGCACTGACCCGCGGAGATGCTCAGGGTGAGCCGGCGCAGGACGAGCGCGCCGTCGCGCCAAACGGAAGCGCCGCGCAGCGCAATGAACTCGAGTGGCCGCGGTGCACGCGCGGGCCGCCGGGCGGCGCTGCCCGGCACTGCCGAACGGAGCGGGAGCTGCTGTCGGGCCGGTCGCGAACGGCTGGTGTGCAGCCGCCCCTCCGCCAGGCGCGCCTGATGAGTCGCTCCGGCAGGCGCTTCCTCGACGCGATGCGTCACGAAGATCCAGGGCAAAGCCGAGTGTCGCAGGCCGCCGATGGCCGCCAGCATTTTTTCGCGGTGATGCTGGTCCAGGCCGTTGAGGGGTTCGTCGAGCAGGAGCAGGGCGGGCCTCCAGGCCAGGGCCCGCGCCAGCAATACCAGGCGCCGCTCGCCCTGCGAAAGAGTCAGGAAGCGCCGACTGGCCAGCCCCCCGATACCCATCCGGCGCAGCAGGCGGGTGATTCGGCGCCGCTCGGCGCCGCTCAGTGCACGCAGCGGCACATCGCTGCGCTCTATCCCGGTGCCGACTATCGCCCGCACCGGCTGGTTCCAGGCGTAGTGCACGTAGCGATCCTGGCGCTCGGCACCGATGTAGGCGATTTCCTCCTTCACGCCCAGCGGATCGGAGTACAGCTGATTGCGCCAGCGGTAAACCCGGCGCGTGCCGGCGCGGGGCTGGGGCCAGACATCGCCGGCGATGAGCTTCAGCAGCTGCGTCTTGCCCGCACCATTGTTGCCGCGCAAGATCCAGCGCTGCCCAGGCCGGATGCGCCAGCGCAGGTCGCGCAACACGTGCCGCCCCCCGCGCACCAGATGGACCTGGGCAAGATCGACCTCCAGATAAGCGCCGCGCCTTCTGCTCTTCAGATTCAGGCCCTGCATGGATTGTCGGGGTTGAAATGCGAGTTCATTGCGGTAGATTGCGTATCCAGTTACGGCAGTTCGTGAGTGTAACAATCATGTCCCCATCATCCAGTCGCTTCAGGGTTCCTGCGCTGTGCGCGAGCCTGGTTGTCGGCGCCGCGGCGCTCCAGTCCTGTAGCCCGACGACCGCACCACCCGCATCGACGGCAACGACGCCCGAGGCCGCGACTCCGGCGACATCCCCGGCCGCTGCGCCCGAACCGGCAGCAAGCCCGGAGCCGGCGGCGAGCGGCGGCTCAGCCGAATCACGCGCGCACGCAGCCCCGAAGAAATCCAACGCCAGGACGCAGCATCACGAGGCGTCTGGAACGACCGCCCAGGCCATTCCGCCGCCCAGCCCGGCGCCCGCACGTACGCCCGTGAGCGTCTGCAGCGCCTGCGGC
The DNA here is from genome assembly GCA_036394255.1 of Steroidobacteraceae bacterium. Classification (GTDB taxonomy): domain Bacteria; phylum Pseudomonadota; class Gammaproteobacteria; order Steroidobacterales; family Steroidobacteraceae; genus FEN-1191. Next base: position 2,340 of record DASWFL010000221.1, on the reverse strand, counting down.
GTGATCGTTTCGATCACGCCGGTCAAGGTTGAAGGCCAGGGCAGCGGCGTCGGCGCGGTGGCCGGCGGTTTGGCCGGCATCATCATCGGCAACCAGATCGGTGGAGGCAACGGCAAGACCATCGCGAAGATCGCCGGCGCCGCCGGCGGTGCAGTGCTCGGCAACAAGATCGAGAAAAAGGTGCACGCAGCGACGCACTACGACGTCACGGTGCGCCTCGACAACGGAGTCGAAACCACGGTTTCACAGGATCAGGAGCCCCTATTGAAGGTCGGCGATGCCGTCCGCGTGGTGGACGGCACGGTGGTCGCCCGCTAGGCGCGGATTGCGACGGCCAGTCGGCCCTGGCACTGCGGCTGCGCCGCGGCGTTGCCGCGCTCAGCTGCCCGGGCGCATCCGCAGCTGCAGTTCGCGGCGACGGTAGTCGATGATCAGGGTGTCCAATTGCCCCAGGGTGTCCATGCCGATCACCAGGGCCGGCTCCCTGTTCAGATGCCAGAACTGGAAAATTCCCAGGTCCGCGAAAGTCAGGCTCCCGGTTTGAACGACGATCGGCCCCAGTTCGATGGGGGGCGCAGTCCGGCCCTCTCCGGCCTGGACGTCCTTGGTGACGCTCTCGATCTGGTCGACCCGCAGTTGCACCGCGCTTTCGTGGCGCAGCAAGGCGTCGCGCAACGACAGGTTTGCCACCGTGTACTGGGCGCCGGTGTCGATGACGGCCCGCGCAATCACATGGCCCAGCTCCACGCGCGCGATCAACAGTCGGCCGCGGTCCAGGGAAAAAGGTATGGCGATAAATCCGGGGGCGGCGCGCAGGCCATGTGAGCGGGAGATGACAATCAGGTCGTTGCGAAAATCGATGAAGATGCGCCGGTCCGCGAGCCCCTCATAGCCCAGAATGCCTTCGGCGCCGCCCAGCGCGTCGGCCAGTATGGGCAGCTTCGAGCCATGGATCAGCACATCGCCAAAGAGCAGGGAATCCACGCGGATGGTGGGCACGATTCTCGTGCCGGTGGCGCTGTGCAGACTCAGGAGTGCGGATGCGTCCGGAGTCATCCCCAGGGCGCTGGCCACGGCGGCGGTGACTCCCGAGCGGCTGGCGCCGGTGTCCAGCACCAGGCGAAAGGGTCCCTTGCCATTGATGTACACGGGCGCCCAGATACGGCCGATGCGATCGCGGCGCGTAGGCGCGACGTAACGCGGCTCGGGCGGCTCGATCACGATTTCCGTGAGTTCATCGGCCTCCGAGATCGTGGGCGGCGCGGTGAAATCCGGAGCCGTGTCCACGGGTACCGCATCCGCAGCCGCGAGGCTCATCGCACAGCCCAGCAGGATCGCGCTGATAATGAGCTTGGTCATGGCTGCCATTGTGTCACTGTGCCGGGCAAAGTTCCCGCGTACGTCGCCCGCGGCACGCTCAGCCGCCCTCACGCATGCGCAGCTGCAATTCCCGGCGCCGGTAGTCGATGATCAGCGTATCGAGCGTACCGAGGGCGTCCATGCCGACCAGGACTGCGGGCTCCTTGGTGAGGCGCCACACCTGGAAGATGTGCGCGTCGGCAAACGTCATCCGCCGGGTGTGGATTTCGATCGGCCCGAATTGGATCGGCGGCGTGGAGTGGCCCTCGCCTTCCTGAATCTCCTCCGTGACGCCCTGCAGTTGGTCGACGGTGGCCAGATCGGCGCTGTGCCGGCTCAGCAGGGCGTCCCTGAGCGCCAGGTTTGCCACGGTGGACTGGCTGGCGGTATCGATGACGGCCTTGGCTCGCACGCGGCCCAGCAGCACCGGCGTGATCAGCAGGCGGCCGTGCTCGAGAGTAAAGGGTATGGTCACGAAGCCGGCTTCGGCGCGCTGGTCATGGGAGCGCGAGATGATGATCAGGTCGTGGCGAAAATCGATGTACACGCGGCGGTCCATAAGTCCTTCGCTGCCCAGAATGCCCTCGGCGCCGCCCAGCGCGTCCCTGAGGATCGGCAGCTTCGAGCCCCTGATCAGCACATCGCCCACCAGCAGCGTGTCGACGAGGATGGTGGGCACGACCTGAGATCCGGTAGCGCCCTGCAGCATCACCGGCGCCGACTCGTCGGGCGTCATTCCCAGAGCACTCGCCACGTGCGCGATGACCCCCGAACGGCTGGCTCCGGTATCGAGCACCATGCGGAAGGGCCCCTTGTCATTGATGTACACCGGCGCCCAGATGCGGCCGATGCGATCGCGGCGCGTGGGCGCGACGTAACGCGGTTCCGGTGCCTCGATGATGATCTCCGTGGGCTGTTCCGTCTCACTGGCAGGCGGTGACGAGGCTGCATCGGGCGCGGTCCCAACGGGCAACTCCTGCG
>DASWFL010000220.1:0-3366 GCA_036394255.1 Steroidobacteraceae bacterium | reverse complement strand
GCGGCCAACTCGGCACCCACGCCCAGCAGGGTCGTCAGCGCCGCACCCGCGAAGACGCGATCCCAATGCCAATCGACGCCATCCTCCAGGCCGGAATAGCCGGCAGGGTCAGTGCCCGCCAGGTTGTCTAGCTTCAGCGAGGACGTGTCCGGCAGGATGACGCGGTTCCACACCACCTGTACGCGGCTCTGCCCGTAGCTCACCTGGCTGTTGTACTTGCCCAGGATGCGCGATCCCTGTGGGATCAGCAGGAACTTGCCAGTGGCCGTGTCATAGACCGGCTCCGTCACCGTGGCTATCACGTCGCCCGGCAGATCGGACTTGATGCCCGTCACCAGCGCGCCCGCGATCACCGTTCCCGCCATGACCTGATACGGCGAGGCCGGCATCTGGAGATTGCCGGAATTGCGGGTTTCCGTAGAACCGCCTTTCAGGAAAGCCTCTTTCTGGTCTTGCCGGTTCTGCACGGCTGTCGGGTCGGATGGCTGGGCCGCCGTCGAGGCCGGGCCAGCGGCCAGCGGGTCGAAGCCCGCCAAGGCGCTGCCGGGCGCAGCCGCAGCGGCTTGCGCCGTGACCGGCGCGGTGGCCTTGCCTTGGTTGCCCGAGCGGAAAAACACCGACGAGTTCGCCGCCGCATCGGCCTCCTTGCGCCATGCATCCGCCGGATCATGTCCCGGCTGTGCGTAGGCCGGCGTCACCGGCTGCTGCGACTTCACGATGGCTGGGCCGAGATCACCCGGCAGCGGCGGCCCCAGCTCGGGCACCTTCGGCGGCAGCTTCGAGTAGTCGGCCGGCAGACCATCCAGCCCCTCGGACTTCGAGACGCGATCGACGTTGTAAAGCTCGGTCTGCTCGCCCGTGCCGCGCCGGTGCGGCTGCAATGACCAGATCGTGGCCCCGAGCACGGCGACCGACAGGACGCCGACGAGGATGGCCAGCGTGCGCCGGTTCAGGCGCGTGACCGGGCGCGGCTGGGCGCGCAGCGCCACCGCCTCGGGCGCGACCTTGCCCGCCTGCGCTGCAAGATCAGGGGAATCGTCCTGGCTCATGGTCAGTTCCTCCGTGTGCCGTCCGTGCGCTCAATCCGCACCACGTCGCCTTTGTCCCCGCCCAGGCGCAGTTCGGCCGCGCCGAACAGGCGATCAACGATGTAGTACGGCGCACGGAATCGGTAGTTCACCAGTTGCCCGTCGCCTTGCGCGCCGATCACGAACAGCGGCGGCAGCTCGCCCTGGGCGATGCCGGGCGGGAACTGGATGTAGACCTTCTCGCCGTCATCGAAAGCACGCAGCGGCTTCCACGGCGGATTGCTGCCGCTGATGGCATAGCGGAAACGGATCTTCTCCAGCGACAGGCCGCTATCGACCGGGGCGGCGGCGCTGGCCGCCTGCGCCTGGCGCTGCAAGGCCAGCATCTTGTCCTTCGGGTACTCCCAGGACACCGACGCCATCCACGTCTTTTCGGTCGAAGTCAGCTCCAGCAGATACGTCCGGCGGCTGGTGGTGATGACCAGATTGGTCTTCAAGCCCGAGCGGATCGGCTTGACCATCACGTTGACGCGCAGAGCCTCACCGCTGCCGCTCGACGTGTCCCCGACGATCCAGCGCACCGTGTCGCCGGCCGCGACCGTCACCAGTTCCTCGCCGGGCTGCAGCGAAACCACCGTCACGCGGCCCACGGCCGCGTAGAGCTGGTAAAGCGCGCCATCGGTAAAGGGCCAGACCTGGATCGCGTTGACGTAGCCTTCGCGCGTGGGCGCGACACGGGCCTCGGCATTGGCGCGCGAGACGCGCACTTTCTCATCCGCGGGTTCCGGCGCGGGCTTGGCCTCCTCGGTCTCTGGCAGTGGTTTCAACTGCGACGGCAGCGCGAGCGGCTGCGGCACCGTGACCACCTCCACCGGTTTTGGTGGCTCCGGCAGCGGCTGGGCCTGCACCGGCTCATCGAGCGAAATGGTCGGTGGCGGCTTGCCCTGAGTAGCGCAGCCAGAGAACAGCACGGTCGAAGCCAGAAGCATCACCGGCAAGGCGGATTTACGGAAAAGATCATTCATGGTTTTGCTCCTTCGTTAGCTTCCAGTTCGCGGCTCCACGACAGCCCGTTGACGTAGATGCCCAGGGGGTTCTTGCGCAGACGCTGCTCGGTGCGCGGGGTTTGCAGCACCGTGGAAATCACCGCGTTCCAGCGTTCGGTGCGATCCAGCGCGCCATTGACGAAGCGCGTTTCCGTCCAGCGCACGTTGAAAGACGTGTCGCTGGCGCGGGTCACGCTGGTGATCTGCACCGTCACCGACTCCTTGCCGATGCGCGCGAACGGGTCATTCGTGCGGGCGTACTCGTTGAGCACGACCGCGCCTTTGTCGGTCGTGTAGTCGTAGGCATCGAGCCAGTTCTGCCGCACCACGATGGGGTCGATGGACAGCGAGCGCACCAGGCCGATGAAGCGGCCCAGGTGGTAGGCGATCTGCGCATCGCTGGGCTTGTAGGGCGTGGCGGCCTCGCCGACAGCGCGCACCTGGCCCGCGTTGTCCACCTCAATGACGTAGGGCGTGACGATGGACTGCGCCGAGCGCCAGACTAGGCCGCCCGCCATCAGCACGGCCAGCGTGAGGCAGCCAAAGGCCATGAAACGCCAGTTTCTGGCCTGCACGCGGGCCGAGCCGATGCGCTCGTCCCAAACCTGGGCGGCGGATTGATACGGAGTAGCAGGCTGTGGCGTATCGGCGTAGCGCACCTGCGGTCGTTTGAATCGCATGGGAGTTCTCCTTGAAGATCAGGAATCGGAATCGCGCAGGCTCGGGCCTTGGCTGGAGCTGCCGCAATCGCCGCCGCGCAGCGTGTGGGCGGCGGTCGTCGCGGCATGGGTGAGCTGCTGCCTGCGATGCAGGCGCTTGGCCCAGGCGGGTTGCGCGGTGGATGGGGTTGGCTCGTTTGCAGCCTGTGCGGCACCGCCCCCTGACGCCGATCCGGCGTCATCGGGCCGGAAGGCGGCGGCGACACGCTCCTTCATCGAGCGCGCGCCCTCAGCCACCTTCTGCCCGGTCGCCTGCGCGCCGGTCTTGGCGACATTGCCGACACCAGCGGCAGCGCCCTTGAGGCCGCCGCCGGCGGATGCAGAACCCGCCTGAAACGCCGACCGCGCGCTGCTGGCGGCCCCAGTGGCGGCACGCGCTCCGCTACCGGCCAGCTTGGCGGCTGCGGGCGCCATGCGCGCCCCGGCGGCGACTGCGCCGCCGACGCCCGTAGCCGCAGCGCCCACGGCAACAGCAGCGCCGGCCGCGCCCAGCGCCGCACCGGCCATCGCACCTGCGCCGAGCTGCGGGCCGCCGGACACCAGCCCGGTTGCAATGCCCGGCCCGAAGATGCC
>DASWFL010000219.1:0-2905 GCA_036394255.1 Steroidobacteraceae bacterium | reverse complement strand
ACGACCGGATCACAGTGCAGGAGCGGAGTGGTCCAGCCGCTCGAGCGCCGCAGTAGAGCCGCCAGTCGCGCCTGCAACTCGCCGATGTGAAAGGGCTTGGCCACGTAGTCGTCGGCGCCGGCACTCAGCCCTTCCACCTTGTCCTGCCAGCGATCGCGTGCCGTGAGCACCAGCACGCCATAACTCTTGCCGGCGGCGCGCAGCCGGCGGATCAGCTCGAGGCCCGGGAGTTTCGGCAGGCCCAGATCGACGATCGCCACGTCAATGGGATACTCAAGCGCGGCGTACAGGCCCTCCTCGCCGTCCGCGGCCGTATCGACGCTGTGGCCCGCGGCGCTCAGTTCGGCCTTCAGTGACTGGCGCAGCGCCGTCTCATCCTCAACGACCAGAATGCGCATCAGGCCCCCGCGAGGATCTGGCCGGTGGTCGCGTCGACTACGAGATTCCAGACACGCTGTTCGGACAGCAGGCGCAACTCCAGTGCGGGCCGACCGTTGACGGTGGTCTCCGTGACGCGCACCACCTTGGCATTGAATCGCCGCTGCACGGCCTGGATGACCCGCTCCCGCTGGCCACCGGCGTCGTCGGCCAGGATCACAGCGTTCACGGCGCCCGACATGGCCGCAGTCCGAAGATCTGCGCGCGCCGCGGCCGCGGAAGCGGCCACGAAGGCCACGCCCGCCAGCGACGCCGTCGCCCAGCTTAACTGCCCATGCCTGCCGTTCATTCCCGCTCCCGGAAGAGGCGCCGCGCGCACCGGCCCCGGGTGCGCGCCGAACGCGTCATCTTAGTATCCCTCCGGGCTGACCGTCACGCGCACCCGCAGTCGCTCGCCCGGATCGTAGGGCAGCACGGTCTGGTAATCGCGGTCGTTGTAGCGGTAACTGACGCGATAGCCGTCAATGCGCTGCTCGATCCGCTCGGTATAGCGAGTCTCGCAGCGTTCGCCCGATTGCGCGCGCGGCGCATAGCCGTAGTCGCCCTCGCCGCGCCGTTGCATGGCGGCCTCATGGCCGATGGCGCTGCCGATCACCGCACCGGCCACCGTCCCGATCCCGCGCTCATGGCCGTGACCGAACTGGTGTCCGATCACCGCGCCGATCAGACCGCCGAGAATCATCCCTCCAGCCGCCGGCCGCTCACCGCCGCCCTGGCCGTACCCGGGACTATCGCCGGGTGGGTAATTGCCGGCGTAGCCCGCTTCCTCAAAGCATTCGCGCTGGGGCACGGAAATGCGCACCTGGCGGATCTTCGGTTCAACATGGGTGACGCGCGCGTAGTCGTAGTCCGACGCGGCGCCCGTGCTCTGGGGGTCATCGGGCCAGCCCTCGTCCGCGCTGGCCAGGTCAGGCGCTCCCACTGCCAGGCCGAGTGCAATCGCGAGCATCATGGGTCTGCTGAACAAACGCCGCTCCTTCTCACCCTTGGGCGTCGTGCCCATGGCGGGAGAGGCTACGAGAGTGCGGCTGAACGACCCCTTAACTGCCTGAGGAGGGCAGAAAATCCTTGCAAATCAACTCTCCTGGCCATCCTGGGCCTTGACCTCGCCCCACAGCAGTTCCCATTGCCCGGCGGTCAGTTCAGCGGCCATCCATCCCCGTTGCCCGATGAGCGCTTCCATGGCTGCGAAGCGTCCCTCGAATTTGCGGTTGGCGCAGCGCAGCGCAGCCTCGGGGTCCACGTGCAGATGGCGGGCCCAGTTGACGATTGCAAACAAGAGATCGCCAAGCTCCTCCTCGACGGCCAGCGGATTCTGCTGCTGCACCGCGCTTTCCGTTTCCAGCAATTCTTCGTCGATCTTGGAGCGCACGGCCCGCGCATCGCTCCAATCGAATCCAACGCGCGCCGCGCGGCGGCCGAGCTTGGCCGCCCGCGCCAGGGCCGGCAGGGCCTTGGGGACGCCGGCCAGCGCGCCGTAATCCCCCGCCGCTGCACGCTCGGCGGACTTGTGCGCATCCCAGGCCTTCGCCAGATCAGCCCCGTCCTGCTTTGGGCCCCCGAACACGTGCGGATGGCGGCGGACCAGTTTCTCGTGCAGCGCGGCGGCAACGGCGGCGAAGTCAAACCAGCCGCGTTCGAGTCCGAGCTGCGCCAGGAATACAACCTGGAACAGCAGATCACCGAGTTCGTCGCGGATCCTGCCCGGTTCGGCGCTCTCGATGGCGTCGGCCAGTTCGTAGGCTTCCTCGATGGTGTGTGGCGCGATACTCGCAAAACTCTGCACGCGATCCCAGGGACAACCCTGCTGCGGGTCGCGCAATCGCGCCATCAGTTGCAGCAGTGCCTCCAGGCGCTCCGTGGCTTCGCTCATGGCTCGCCCCGCAACGCGGCGCAGAGCGCCTGCAGGATGGCCGCCGTCGCACCCCAGACCACGCGGCCCTCAAAGTTCAATTGGTTGAGGACCACTTCCACGCCGTTGAGCACGCGCCGCGCGGGCTGGAAACTCCCCGGACGGCAGGGAAACTCCAGGGGCATCTCGAAGACCTCGGCCACCTCCGCCGCGTCGATCCGCAGCGTGAATCCAGGGTTGATCAGCGCCACCAGGGGCGTGATGCGAAACCCCGTCCGGACCACGTAGTCAGGCAGGTAGCCCAGAGGCTCGACGTAGCGATCGTCAATGCCGATTTCCTCCCGCGTCTCGCGCAGCGCAGCGGCGAGCACACTCAGGTCCGAGGGTTCGATGCGACCGCCCGGAAAGCTGATCTGCCCGGCGTGCTGGCGCAAATGCCCTGCCCGCGTGGTCAGCAGCAACGTCGGGGCGTCCGGTCGATCCACGATGGGCAGCAGCACGGCGGCCGGCTGTGGCGCCGGCGGTGAAGGCGTTGACGGCGCTGACGGCGGCGCCGGCTCCGGCTCCGGGCGGTGATCGGGCAGCCTCGACAGGGTACGGCGCAGGCGCGAGCGC
>DASWFL010000218.1:0-4327 GCA_036394255.1 Steroidobacteraceae bacterium | reverse complement strand
TGCTGCGGACGAGAGAATACCCGCCCGCGACGCTGCTCGGGTTTCGCGACTCGGTCGTCACCGCGGAGCCGCCGGTGGCGGCTTCCAGGGTCGGCGGGCAGCGCGCGAAGGGCCTGTTCTGGGCCGCAGTCGGGATGGCCTGCCTGACCACTGTGGCGATGGCACAGCTGGACCGGCAGCTTTACCTGGTCGGTGCCGGAGCACTGCTCTGGGGTCTGGCGCTGCTCGCGCATCAGGCCACTGCGAGGATGGGTCTGTTTGGCACGATCATGCACGACCTGGAGCACATGCCGCACACGATGCGGCGGCTGGTGCCGGTGCAGTTCTTCTCCTGGCTGGCGCTGTTCGCGATGTGGATCTACACCACCCCCGCCGTGACGCAGGTGCACTTTCATTCGACGGATCCGGGATCGGCGGCCTACAACGACGGCGCAAACTGGGTTGGAGTGCTGTTTGGCGCTTACAACGGCTTCGCGGCGCTGGCAGCGGTGATCATCCCGCTGATGGTGAGGCGATGGGGTCTGCGGCGCGCTCACCTGGTCAACGTCTGGCTGGGCGGCGCGGGATTTCTCTCGATGGCTGTGATTCGCGACCCGCACTGGCTGCTGCTGTCGATGCTCGGCGTCGGTTTCGCCTGGGCTTCGATCCTCTCGATCCCCTACGCCTTGCTGTCCGACAGTGTGCCGGCCGAGAAGATGGGCCTGTACATGGGCATCTTCAATTTCTTCATCGTGATCCCGCAGCTGGTCGCGGCCAGCGTGCTCGGATTTCTGCTCAAGACGCTCTTCGGCGGCGCACCGATCCGTGCCCTGACGTTGGGCGGGGTCTGTTTCCTTATCGCAGGACTGCTCGCGCTGCGCGTGCCCGAGCCGGGAGATCCGCCCCGCACGATTTCCGGATGACCAGCCTGGTGGGCAGCACGACGCCCTCGGCGTGCTCCTCGCTGATCAGCCGCAACAGGGTATCGACCAGCACTTCGCCGGCGCGTCGCGTGTCCTGCATCACCGTGGTGAGCGGGGGGTTGGCGAGGCTGGCCGCGGGAATATCGTCGAAACCGACCACCGAGACCTGGGCGGGCACGTCGATGTGCCGTTCCTGCAGCGCGCGCATGGCGCCCATGGCGATCAGGTCGCTCGCGGCGAGGATGGCATCGAAACCCACGCCGCGCGCCAGCAGTTCGTTGGCGGCCTCAAAACCGGACTGCTCGGTGCTGAACGCGTTGACCTGCGCGGCCGGATCCGCGCTCAGGCCCATGGTGGTGATCGCCTCGGCGTAACCGCGGTAGCGCTCCATGAATTCCGGATAGTGATTGGAGCCATCGCCGAGGAAAGCGATCCGGGTGCGGCCCAGGCCAAGCAGGTGACGGGCCGCGTCGTAACCGCCGCGAAAATTATCACAGCCGATTGACAGGCCGGGCTGGCCGGCCAGCACCGCCCCCCAGCGCACGAAATGCGTGCCATGCTCCACGAGTTTCTCGAGCCGCGAGAGGTAGGCGAGGTAGTCGCCGTATCCGAGCAGGATGATGCCGTCCGCCTTGCGACTGTCTTCGTAGTCCTGGTGCCAGTTGCTGGACATCTGCTGAAAGGAGATCAGCAGGTCATAGCCGCGATTCGCGCAGGCGCGGGTGATCGAGCCGAGCATCGTCAGGAAAAAGGGATTGATCTGCGATTCATCGGGCGTCGGATCCTCGAACAGGAGCAGAGCGAGGGTGTGCGAATGCTGGAAGCGCAGATTGGAGGCGTTCTTGTCGACCTTGTAGTTGAGCTGTTGCGCAATGGCTTCGATGCGCTTGCGCGTCTCGAGGCTGACCATCGGGCTCCCACGCAGGGCACGGGAAACCGTGGGCTGGGAGACCCCCGCCAGATAGGCGATGTCGAACGACGTGGGCTTGCCTTGCATTCCCTTGAAACTCCCGCCACGCACTATGCCACAGCAGTAACGCGCGACTTAAGTGCTTGAAAAAACGTGTTTTTGGCTTTGACCGGGCCTGGTGCTAGCATCGGTTGCCATGAGTGCCAGGAATCTGCGTTCCCTGCTTCTGTCGGCTCTCGTCGGCGCTCTCGCGGCCGGGCCGCCCGCCACTGCTGCCGCCAGCGCCACCACGGTCAGCGTCGCGCCGGTAGTGATCGGTGCGACCCTGCAGAAGGCCTTGCAGGATCGCTATGGTGTCGATGAGGCGCGGGAACTCCAGCAGGCCGTGACCCAAAGCCTGTCCCGCTCGCTCAAGGGGGTCGGTGCCCAGCCCGGTGAGGCGGCGGCCATCCGGATCGAAGTACTCATTGACTCGGCGACGCCGACTCACCCGACACGCCGGCAGATGAGCGAGAACCCTTCGCTCGACTATCTGGGATCGGTCTCCAGGGGTGGCGCGGAGCTGCGCGCCGTACTGCGCAACGCGGACGGCCAGGTACTCGATCATGTGGCCTACGATTACTACGCCTATACGCTCCACGAGGCCTCCATGTCAGGCGCAGCCTGGGGCGATGCGTACATTGCGATCGATCGCTTTGCCGATCAGGTCGCCAGGCACTGGCGGCGGCTGTCGGGAGCTACGCCGGCGAGTTAGGCCAGGCGGCTGAACAGCACGCCATGTGCTGGGATCGTGAGCCGCGCTCCTTCGAGTTTTCCTTCTGGCAGTCCGTGCCCACTCAGGGGCGTCCCTGAGTACACGCGTGGCAGCTCGGCCCCCGCGTCCTGCGGCGAGAGGTTGAAAGCCACCAGCAGCCGTTCGTCGCCGGAGCTGCGCGTGAAGGCCAGCACCGCGTCGGAGGCGAGCAGGAACTCGATGTCGCCCCACAGCAGCGCCGGATGCTGCCGGCGCCAGCGCATCAGCCGCCGAAACGCCTGTAGCGCCGAGGCCGGGTCGCGCTCCTGCACTTCGACCGCAAGTGCGACCTGTTCCGGCGGCAGGGGCAGCCAGGGCGTCGCGCTGCTGAAGCCGCCACGTTCGGCCTTCCGCCAGGGTATCGGCGTGCGGCAGCCGTCGCGGCCCTTGAACTTCGGCCAGAAGGCGATGCCGTAGGGATCACGCAGCGCTTCGAAGGGCACCTCGGCTTCGCGCAGACCCAGTTCTTCGCCCTGGTAGATGCAGACCGCGCCGCGCAGCGAGCAGACCAGCGCCGTGAGCTGGGTGGCCAGGTGTGGCGGCGAATCGGGACGGCCCCAGCGGCTGAGCACACGCTGCACGTCGTGGTTGGAGATGGACCAGCAGGGCCAGGCGTCCGCCGATGCCGCCAGTGCGCCTTCCACGGTGGCGCGGATATGCGCGGGCGAGCGCTCCGAGCTCAGCAGCTCGAAGCTGTAGCCCATGTGCAACCGCCCCGGGCGCGTGTATTCCGCGATCGTCGCATTGGAGTCCTCGGCCGAAATTTCCCCGAGTGTCACCGCGCCCGGATAGCGGTCAGTCAGCCGGCGCAGCTCCTCGATGAAGGGCAGATTTTCGGGCCGCGTGTTGTTGTAGACGTGATACTGATAGGCGTAGGGGTTGTCCGGCAGGAAGCCGCGACCGGTACGCGCCTCGGCGGGCTTGGGCGGGTTGTCGCGCAGCTGCGGGTCGTGGAAACAGAAATTGATTGCATCCAGGCGCATCCCGTCGACGCCGCGCTCGAGCCAGAAGCGCACGTTCTCCAGCACCGCGCGCCGCACCTCGGGTTTGTGAAAGTTCAGGTCCGGCTGCGAGCTGAGAAAATTGTGCAGATAATACTGCGAGCGGCGCGGTTCCCACTTCCAGGCGATGCCGCCGAATATCGACAGCCAGTTGTTGGGCGGACCGCCGTCGGGCCGGGGGTCGGCCCACACGTACCAGTCGGCGCGGGGGTTGCTGCGGTCCTGCCGGCTTTCGGCGAACCACGCGTGTTCCGAGGAGGTGTGACTGAGCACCTGGTCGATCACGATCTTGAGCCCCAGACCGTGCGCCTTGCGCAGCAGGCGGTCGAAGTCCTCCAGCGTGCCGAACAGCGGATCGACGGCGCGATAATCGGCCACGTCATAGCCGAAATCGGCCATCGGCGATTTGAAGAATGGCGAGATCCAGATGGCCTCGACCCCGAGGCTCGCCACATAGTCGAGGCGCTCGATGATGCCGGGCAGATCGCCGACGCCATCGCCATTGGTGTCGAGGAAGCTGCGCGGATAAATCTGGTAGATGGCCGCGCCCTGCCACCAGGCGGGTTGCTGCACCGTCGAGATTTTCTGGCTTTGATCGAGTGCCGTGCTCTTGTCCAAGAGCGCCACCTGCATTGTCGTGGCCACAGCTTACCCGCTGCCCGCGAAAATCAGTCCGGCACGCATACGTATTCATTGCCGGCGTACGGGTGTAAAGGACTAT
>DASWFL010000217.1:0-4060 GCA_036394255.1 Steroidobacteraceae bacterium | reverse complement strand
CCTCACGCCGCCGGAGGGCAAACACCGTCGAGCCGATGCGCACCGCCATCGGATCGCCGCCCGGCCACACTTCTTCGACGACCTGGACCCGCTCGCCCGGCACAAAACCGATCTCGATCAGGCGCCGCCCGATCGTCGCTCCGGCCTGGTCGCCCACGATGCCGGCATCCCCTTCCAGCACCTGCGTCACCACGCCGCCGGCGCCCTTGCGCAGGGAGGCCAGCGGCACCTGGTCAGGGGGCGTGCTGTGCTCAGGGGGGGCCATGGCTCCATCCATCTAAATGAGAATGACTCTCATTTGAAGCATAAACGATTGCCCCGGCTGGCGCCACTGCCAAACCATGACGCAGTACCGGTTCCAGGCGTCCCAGGAGCGGTTCACGGACCGTTAAGGCCTGGTGGGCTAAGCTCCTCCCCCTGGTGTTTTGGACCTTTGGAGTGCGTTTGTGACCCACCATTACCGTACCTTCATCGCTGCCGTGGCCGCCGTCGCCACGCTGGCGCTGCAAATGCCGGCCTATGCCGACCCCCCTTCCTGGACGCCCGCGGGCGAGAACCGGGACCAGGGCGATCGCCCGGACGACCAGCGCGATAAGCACCGCGACAAGCGGCGCGATGACCGCCAGGATCAGCGCCGGGACGACCGCCGGGATGAGCGCCGGGATGACCGTCAAGACGATCACGGCTACGGCGGGTACTACCACCGCGAAGGGCATCGCTATTACCGCGGCTACCGTGGTGATGACTGGGGTTACGACTACGGTGTCTACGGTGGCCGGTGCGATACAAACGCCGTGCTCGGAGTCGCCGGCGCCGTGACTGGGGCCATCATCGGCAACAACAATGCCTCGCCCGAGAATCGCGGCATCGCAACCGTGTTTGGCGCCATTGCAGGCGGCATCATCGGCAACGCCGTCGGGGACGCCATCGATGAGGGCGATCGCGGTTGCCTCGGTCAGTCCTTCGAATTGGCTCGCATCGGCAGCCCCGTGGTCTGGGTCAATCCGCGCAGCCGTGTGGCGTGGCGTGTCATACCCCTGCGCGACGTGTCGTCCGATTGCCGTGAATTCGAACTGCGGCGCGGCTACGGCGGGCGCTTTGGCCGTGAACGGGTCGTCGCCTGCCGGCGCGGCCGCGGCGATTGGGCATTCCGCGACCGTTAGCGCCGCTTCGCCAGCATCCGGCAGATGAGGGCGTCGAGCGAGATCGCTCCCGGCCCGCGCGCCAGCAATAGCAGCAGGAAGGCCACCCACTGGATGTGGGTCGGCCAGGCTTCCGGATAAACGAAGATCTGAATGACGGTGGTCATGCCCAGAAAAGCCAGCGCCACGAGGCGTGTGCCGAGGCCAGCCAGAATCAGGACCGCGCCGCCGAGCTCCAGCCCCGCCGCCATATACGCCGCGATGTGCGGTGGCACCAAGGGTACTTTGTATTCCGATTCGAACAGGGATAGCGTGCCCGCCCAGTCAGCGAGCTTCACCGAGCCTGAACGCCAGAACACCTCGAAAGCCGCGCCGCGTGCGATGAGTGCAATGAGGCTGTAGGGAATGCGCTCCAGCCAGCTCAGTGCGGTGGAAATCAGGCCGCCGCCCCTGCCTGCTGCAGCCTTGTGCAGTGTCTCATTCATCGTTATGGACCTCCCTCAGCCGTTCTTGTCTGGCGTTGCCGCCTCGATGCGCAGGAACCCGGCGGGCAGGATTTCCGCCGCCAGCAGCCCGGCGACTTCTTTCCCTGCTCCCGCCGCGGCCGCAGCGCTGATCGCCCGCTCGGCATCGGCGCCGTCGAGTGCGGCCCCGAGAAAAGCCGCGGCCGCAGCGCCGAGCCGGGACAGTTTCACACCCTGCTGCGCGCGCCACAGCGCGTAGTGATAGTCCCCGGTCCGGCGGCCGATGAGGGCAAGGGTCTCCGTGTCTTCCGCGAGTATCGCCTCGCGCAGCTCATCGACGGGGTAGCGCGCCTCGTGCAGACGGAGCGAGGCGGCAAAGTGCAGCCGCGCGCCGCCCTCGAGCAACAGGCTGCGTCCGCTGGCCAGTTGATCCGCGCCGCCCAGGCTGCCCGCGCGCTGCCGGCCCAGCTCATCGAGCTGCCAGTCGAAACAGGCCAGCTCGGCCAGGTAGGGCAAGGCCTCCGTGCCCGGAAAACCCGCGATAAACGCCGGAAATTCGGCGCCATAGGCGTCCAGTTGCGGGGCCTGCGGCGGGCGGGAGCGCGCATAGGCCACCGCCATCCGATCAAAAAAGGCCTCGCCCACCAGATGCTCGACCGACTTGAAGCTGGCGCGCAGGGCATTGCTGAGCGCGCCCAGCACGGTATTGCGATGAACGCGCAAGCCGATGGTGCCTGGGTGCGCCCCGGCGAACAGCTGCTCGGGAAGTTCCTGCGCCACCGGGTCGGCCGCCATCAGCGCCGCAGCCATCTGCCCCTGCAGCGCGGCGAGCGGCGGACTCAAACGTGCATCAACCGGCGCTGGCATGAGCAGCCAATGAACCGCGCCGTGCCCGTGCGAGAGTGGCTGGCGCACGCCGCGTGATGGCATCGAGCCGCGCCTGGGCATGGGCGGCTTCGTCCTGCAGCACCGCAAAGGTGGGCAAGCGCGTATCCCATTCGATCAGCGTCGGGCGCGCACCGAGGGAATCGATGGCCTGTTCGTACAGGGCCCAGACCGCGGCACAGACACGATCACCATGGTCGTCGATGCGCAACTCCTCGCCGGTCGCGGCCTGCACGACGGCATGCCCGGCCAGGTGAATCTCGCCCACGCTAGCGGCGTCGAGCGCCGCGCACCAGTCCGCCAGCACGGCGGTCGCGTCGCTGCGCTGGTTGCAGGCACTGACGTACACATTGTTCACATCGAAGAGCACGCCGCAGCCGGTGCGGCGCGCGACTGCTGCCAGGAATTCCGCCTCCGGAATGACTGAGGCGGCAAAGCGCAGATAGGTGGAAGGATTCTCGACCAGGATCGCGGCGCCCAGCGCTTCCTGCACCTGCTCGACGTTGCGGCAGACGATGCCGAGCGCTTCTTCGGAATAGGGGAGCGGCAGCAGGTCGGGCAGGTATCGCCCGCCGTGCATGCACCAGGAAAGATGATCGGATATGAGACCAGGCTCGAGGCGGCCCTTTAGTCGCCGCAGGCGCTCGAGATGCATACGGTCGACGCCCGCTGCGGAACCCAGCGAGAGGCCGACCGCGTGCAATGAGAGCGGATAGCACGCGCGCACCTGCTCGAGTTCATCGAGCGCCCCTTCGTTGGCCATGAAGTTTTCGGGGTGAACCTCGAACCACGCGGCCTGGGGGCGTGTCGCCAGCACCTGTCCATGGTGCGGCATCCGCAACCCGATCCCGGCCTGCGCCGGGATCGGGTTCGCTGCAGAGCCCTCGCTCATTACATCTTCGTCAGGCTGCCACCGGCGAGCTTGGCACAGACGCCAGACGGAAGGGATACAAACGACGCCTTGTCCATGTCCTTGGTCGCCTGGCCAGCGCAGGAGTGCGTCCCCGCCGCGCAGTCGTTCTTGCCTGCCTTGGCCACGCCAAAGCACTTCTCCATCGCGGGCTTGTCCATCGCCTTGGTGTCGGCGGCGAAGGCTGCCGTGCTCGCCATGGCCAGTGCGGCGGCGCCGAACATCGCGGAAACTGTAAGGCTCTTCAATGCAGTCGCTGACATGTGTCGTACTCCGTTGGTTGGTTGTTTATGCTCCGCGGCGCCGGCTGATCTTTCGGCCAGACCGCGGCTACCCGTATATCGTTGCAGTATGACAAAGGTTACAACATCATCGGCCCCATGGCCTCCGAAACCCAGTCTCGCACCCAGGAGGTGGCCTGGGCGCGTTTGATGAGCGCCGCCCAGCAGGGTGACGCAGTCTGTTATGAGCAGCTGCTGCGCGGCATCACGCCGTTCATAAGAAGCCTGTCGCGGCGCTACTGCCGAAATCCCCAGCTGACCGAGGACGTGGTGCAGGACGTGCTGCTGACCGTGCACCGGATCCGGCATACCTGGGACCCGCGCCGCCCGTTCAGCCCCTGGCTCGCCGCGATTGCCGCCCGCCGCGGGATCGATCGG
>DASWFL010000216.1:0-11777 GCA_036394255.1 Steroidobacteraceae bacterium | reverse complement strand
GCGCATGTTTGGGATCGCGATTGCCATCAGGATGCCCGCCACTGACAGCGTGACCATCAGTTCGATCATCGTGAAGCCCGCTCGTCGAGACCTGTCCATGGGCTCATCCTAGGGACGGACGCGCATCGCTGCCGGGGCAGCCGACCAGTGGGCGTTTTCGGGGGACGAACGGCGTAGCGGCCCACCGCCGTTTGCCTTAAGGGCCGCGCCCGCCCCTCCAGGCGCGGATCCGCTCGCGCCGCCGGGACGGGCAACTTGCCATAATGCGGCGTGATCCTGGCCTGTTATTGCTCTGCCCGGGTAGCCGGGCCGAATGGCGCCCGCGTGCAAGTCCGGCAAGACCGCGCTGCGGGGCGGCCTCAGTGGTGGCGACAGCCTCGCCTATACCGGGGGGGCACACCACCTGCGGCAACGTCGCGCAGGGTGAGCGTACAGCGGCGGCATCGACGACTTGGTGCCGGGCAACACGCGGGCGAAAATACGGGTCGGCGGCGCCTGCGAGCGCCTGTCTTAATTGCGCGACCGGCACCGGTCCCCGCAGGTTCTCCGATCGGTCCCCGTTGGCGATTTAAATGCCGCTTGATTAAGTTAGCTTGGGGTTGGATTTGCCGCGGGGCTAGGCATAATTGTAGCCAGCCACTACACAACCCGCGACAGCGGGCTTTCGGGAACCAGGGGATTGACAGAGTTCATGGAACGACGCCTGCACACACGCCATCGTGCGCGCACCACGGTGTATATCATGATGCCAGCCGGCAAGCGCCGGCTGTGTCGTGCCATAAATCTCAGCGCCAACGGCGTGTTCATCCGCACCGCTTCGCTTGGACTGCGCAAGGGTCAGCAGGTGGAGCTCGCCTTCGCCATCGATCTGGGTGCGGTCACCAAAGTGCATCGCCGTACCGCCGTCGTTGCGCACATCTCCGGCGGCGGCACCGGCCTCATGATGGACGCCTACGCCGCGCGCTGATTCCGCCCTCCGGCCACTCATGAGAGACTGACGCGCATGCTGCAGGTGCGCGCGCTCCGCAAGTCCTATTCCGGAACAGAGGTCCTGCGCGGCGTGAACATCAGCGTCGCCGCCGGCGAGTGCTACGGACTGCTCGGGCCGAATGGCGCCGGCAAGACGACGACGCTACGCTGCTGCCTGGGTCTCACCGCGAGCGATACCGGCACCATCGCACTCGCCGGCCTCCCGGTGCCTGCCGCCGCGCGGGCCGCGCGGGCGCGCACCGGCGTTTGCCCGCAGTTCGATAATCTCGACCCAGATTTCACGGTGGCGGAAAACCTGATCGTCTACGGCCGCTACTTCGGCATCACGCGCCGCGCGATGCTGGGCCGGCTGCCGCGGCTGCTGGAATTCGCCGGCCTCGAGGACAAGGCATCCGCGCGCCTCGATACCCTGTCTGGCGGCATGAAGCGGCGACTGACGCTGGCGCGTGCCCTGGTCAACGACCCGCAGATCATTTTCCTCGACGAGCCGACCACGGGGCTCGACCCACAGGCACGGCACGTGATCTGGGATCGGCTCAAGAGCCTGGCGGCCGCCGGTCGCACGCTGATCCTGACCACGCATTTTATGGACGAGGCGGAGCGCCTGTGCGATCGCGTCGGCATCCTCGATCATGGCGCGATGATCGCCGAAGACTCGCCGCGCCAGCTCATCGGCTCCCAGATTGAACCCCACGTGATCGAGGTGTACGGCGAAGGCGTCCAGGACTGGGCGCGTGAGCTCGCGCCGCGGCACGCCGAGCGCGTCGAGCTGACCGGGGAGACGGCATTTTGCTACTGCCAGGAGGCGACGCCGCTGCTCCAGGCCATGCAGGGCCATCCCCGGCTGCGCGCGCTGTCGCGCGCCGCCAACCTCGAAGATGTATTCATCAAGCTCACGGGGCGCGACATCCGTGATTGACCGCCTGCAGCTGCGCTTTTTGCACATCGTCAGCCGCAATTTCCTGGTCTGGCGCAAGCTCATGTACGCCTCACTCGTGGGTAATCTCGCCGATCCGGTGATTTACCTCGTGGGTCTGGGATTCGGCCTCGGTGCCTTCATGCCGCCGGTCGCCGGCATGCCGTACATCAACTTCCTCGCCGCGGGCATGATCTGCTACAGCGCCATGAACAGCGCCACCTTCGAAGCGCTTTATTCGGCGTTCTCGCGACTGAAGGTCCAGCGCACCTGGGAAGGCATCCTGCACGCGCCGATGACCCCCAGCGACGTCGTGATCGGCGAGTGGCTGTGGGCCGCGCTCAAGAGCACGTTTTCAGGTGCGGCCATGCTGCTGGCCATGTACCTGCTGGGCCTGGTCCACGGCCTGCGGCCGCTCGCCGTGATGCCGGTGGTCCTGCTGATCGGCCTGGCCTTCGCCGGGCTCGGGTTGATCATGACCGCGGTGGCCAAGAGCTTCGATTTCTTCGTGTTCTATTTCACCCTGCTGATCACGCCCATGATGTTCGTCTCGGGCGTGTTCTATCCGCGCAGCGCCCTGCCCGGCTTCGTGCAGCGGGCCGCAGCCCTGCTGCCGCTCGCCCACGGCGCCGATCTGGCGCGCGGTCTCACGCTCGGATTGCCGATGAGGCAACCATTGACCGACCTGCTGGTGCTCGCAGCCTATGCCGGGCTGAGCCTGTTACTGGCAGTGCGCCTGATCAAACGCCGGTTGATGAAGTAACTGCGCTGCGCCTCAGCTGCGCGTACGATGCCATCCTGCTTTCTGGCCTTCATCTCGCCCCGCACCTGACTCACCGTTGCGTTCGCAGCGACACCTTGTGCCCGACGGCGGCTTGCAGACTCCTGCCGCCAGGTTCGAAGCGTGGCCTTCCGAAGCCAGTTTGGTTCAATTCTAAATCGACCACAAAACCGGGCTTGGGCCAGTCCGCCCGGTGGCTCAAGCACAGGCGGACATCGAAGTGTCAGGACCGGCCGCACGCCGCTGGGCGCGCCAGAAATTCGCGGCTCGACCAAGAACATCTTCGGATCGTTCGCGCCGAACCGGCCAATTGGCCTGAAGGAACGGATCGAAGATTGAAAGCTGTCGGCGGATTCTCGGATATACTCGGCCGACACTGCCTATTGGGAGTAGCCACCTGGTCGCCTACCCAAGAGCGAGGTCCGTGCTCAGGTTCTGGATTGCTTGTGGTCTGGGCTGCGGACTGATGACCCTCTCACAAGGTGCGCCTCCGGCCGCCCGTGAACCGAATATCGATACCGGTCCGGCCGGGCACACCGCCGCCACTCCTGCGATGGAGGCGATAGAGCAACTGGAGCTGGCCAACAAACTGGCCGACTTCGGTGAGCGGCAGGCCGACCCGGTGGCGCTGGTCGAAGCCGCCAAGTTGCTGAAGCGGGCATCGGCGATCCTGCCGGCCAAGGGAAAAGCGGAAGGAATGCGCACCTGGGAATCCCTGTTGATGCGCGCCAGCCAGATGGCGGGGTCGAATCCGGCCGTTGCCAATCTCGCCGCCGACGTGCGCGCCTACAAGGTGCGCGACATTCCCAAACTCGAAGGCGCCAGCCTGACGAACAAGACCGTCAAGGCGGACGGGGCCGATCGCGTGGAAGTCACCTTCCACGCCGGCCAGATGGCCATGGTCTACGTGCGGCCAACGCCGCCGGTCGATCTCGATCTTTACGTGTACGATGAATTCGAAAATCTGATCTGCAGCGGTCCGAACGGCGGCCACGAGTCCCAGTGCCGGTGGCGACCGCGTAGGGACGGGCAGTTTCTGCTCGACGTGCGCAATAAAAACAACACCGAGGTCGCGTATGTCCTGGCTATCAACAGCGAGACCATGGGCCAGTAACCGTCGAGCCCGCGGCGGGGGCCGCGTCCGGCTGCCAATACTCGCGCTGTGCGTGATCGCGGCGTTGACCGCGTGCGCGACAACGCAGAAGCCGGACCTGCGGCGTCTATACCAGACCGCCAACATTGCGGGAGAACAGCCGCCACTGATCCTGATCCCGGGGATCATGGGCTCGCAACTACGCAATCGCGTGACGCACCATGTCGTCTGGCCGGGCAGCATCTGGAACCTGCTGTTCAACCATTTCACCGTGCTGTCGCTGGATATCAACGCGGACACCCTGACCGGTGGCCCCGGTGACCTGGAAGCCTTCGACATCACGAACGCCGCAGCGGGGCATCGCTTCTACCAGAACATCGTCAATACGCTGGTCCAGTTCGGCGACTATCGGGTGACCCACGCCGGCACACCGGTGACCGATCCGTTCGAACGCCACCTGTATCTGTTCCCCTACGACTGGCGCCTGGACAACGTGGAAACCGCACGCCGCCTGGCCGCATTCATCGAACAATTGCGTCGTGACTACGGCCGGCCGGATCTGAAGGTGGACATTGTCGCGCACAGCATGGGCGGCATCGTTTCACGCTACCTGCTGGATTTCGGAACCGAAGACATCCTCGATCGCGACGACGCCAAGGTGACCATGGCGGGCGCGTCGATGATCAATCGCCTGGTGCTGCTGGGAACACCGAGCCTCGGCTCCACCAATACGGTGCACGGATTCATCAAGGGCGAAAAGATCGTCCAGACCATCGCACCCGAAGTGCTGGCGACACTGCCCAGTACCTACCAGTTGCTGCCCAATAGCGAACGCAAACCACTGGTCGGCATTGATTCCCGGCCACTGCGCGTCAGCGAACAGGACGCCACGAGCAGCGAGCGCGATCTGTTCGATCCGGCGACCTGGCGCGACTTGCAGTGGTCCGTCTATGACCCGCAAGTCACGCTGCGCATGGGGCCGCAGCGCACCGAAGTCATGCAACGCTACTTTGCGAAATACCTGCAGCGGGCGAGACGCCTGCAAAGCGCGCTGCGCCAGCCGCAGCCGCCTTCCTCCACGCGTCTGGTGGTATTCGGAGCCGACTGCATTCTGACGCCGGCGCGGGTGCTGGTCGAATACGAAAATGGCCGGGCGATTCCACGCTTCAAGGCCGAGCAGATCCAACATCCGCAGGCGGGCCGGCAATACGACGAATTGCTGCGCGAACCTGGTGACGGTCTAGTGCTTAAGGCTTCATTACTGGGACGGCAATCACTGGACCCCACGGTTGCGGGAATGGATGGCTTCCCGATCGCATTCTCGTTCTTCTTGTGTGCGGAACATTCCGAAATTCCGAGCAACATCAATTTCCAGGACAACCTGCTCAACGCCCTGTTGTCCAGGTGACTATATATTTAGCCCGCAGCGAGGTCGCCTATGTACAAGATCAAAATGCTCACTCTGTGCAGCCTATCCGTGTTCGCAGCGCTGGCTCGCGCTGACGCCGACTTCGAGTCGCCACCTCCAGAGCCGGTGCACGCAATCCTGTCCGCTGATCAGGCGGCTGGCGAGTACTTCCACGTCGTGGATCCCGTGCAATCCGACGGGCTGATGCACCAGTTCGTCATCGACAGCCGCTACGGAACCTTTGCCGCCTACGGGCCGCATGCCCTGAGCGTTCGACTCGGCGAGATTGCGGCACTCAACACGCTCGCCCATACCTCGAAGACCGAGGTCGTCATCAATTCTCTGCTGCGTGGCGGTGCGCGTGATGCACCGGCCCTGGCGACGCTGGCCACGCATCCGATCGGCTCGGCATTCGGCCTGCCGAAAGGCATTGCGCACCTGCTCGGCGGCTATGTTGCCGAGGGCATGGAGATCAAGGAGTCGATCGATCGCGGCAAGTCCAAGGGCCATGATTCCACGGACCGTGCGGCGGGATCCGGGCGCGCCGACAGCGGTCTGGCGGCGGAGGCGCAGCACTACGCCGCGCGATACTTCGGCGTCACACAGGCGGAGCGCGTCTGGTACCGGAAGCTCGCCGTTGATCCGTACACGGACAACCAGGTGCTGCGCCACGCCGTGCATGAGGTGGCGAAGCTGGATGCCGCGTCTGGCTTCGGCCTGAAGTTCGTGTCCTTGCCGCGCGTGCCCTACGGCGCTGAACTGGACCGGGCCATGGACGCGATCTACAAGGAAGACCCGGCGACGCTGCGTAAACAGCGTCGCTCGGAGCTGGAGAGCTACGGCATGTCCGCAGACGAGATCGACCAGTTCGAACACACATTATTGTTGAGCCCGACGCGCCAGAACGCGCTGGCGGAGATCGCCCGATCGCTGGCTGGCGTATCTGGCCGCGCCGAGCTGATGCGTCACGCGATGACGGTGACGTCGGAAGAGGAGATCGAGGTATTCGTGCGAAGTGCGGCCTTGCTGCCGGCACTGCACCAGGCACGACCGCTGGCGAAGATCCTGGCAGGCCTGCGCATTCCGGCTGCGGAAACCGCGGACGGCGGGCAGCTGATCGCAGCGGGAGTCGATGCGGTGTCCTGGACCTCGGAAGTGGCGGGCTACGAGAAGGCACTGCACGAGGCCCTGGGTGGCGCTGTGCACCGCGACCTGTGGATCGAGGGCACGGTGACGGCGCGCGCGCGCGCGCAGCTCGAACAGCGCGGCTGGGTCGTGCACGAGCATGGCGCGGCCGCGGCCGAAACGACGCACAAGTCTACTTGACTACATAGCACGCAGGTCCGTCGGCACCAGCGTCGCGATCGGCTTCCGGTTGCCGCTCCCTTCAGGGGGGCACGGCGCAGGAGGTACGCGGCAGCATTGAGGCGCGCTGCAGTTCGCGCGCGACCCGAAAGCCGATGTTGCGATCACGGGTATCGCCCGCCAACTCCGCCGAGGGCAGGCTCAAGGTCACGGTGCGGCGCGTGCTGTAGGCTCCACCGCGCACGACTCGCAGGCGACACGCCGACGCCTGGCCCGGACCGTCGCGGCAGTCGTCCATCCACTCCCAGACATTGCCGAGCAGATCGTGCAATCCCAGCGCGCTAGCCGGAAAGGCGCCGGTCGGCGCCAACGCACGACCGTTCCACGCTCCGCCGCAGCCGTCACAATTGGCGTCAATCGGCCGCCGCTCTTGCCAGGCACGGTTGAGGCGCCGGGATTCCGGGAGCGCGACTTCGAGCCACTCCTGTTCGGAGGGCAGTCGGTACAGGTAGCCCGTGACGCTACCGAGCCACCGCGTGTACTCACCGGCATCAAGCCAGCTGACGTCGGTGACCGCCAGACGTCCGCGCTCACCCGATCGGGACCATGGCCAGCGGCGGCAGCCCCCGGCACGAAAACAGGCGTCAAATTCGGCGAACGATACTTCGTTCACGCCCATGGCCAGGTATGGTGCTCGTTCGGCGCCACCACCTGCTGGCCCCGGAACCACGCGCATCAGCGGACAATCCTCGCAGTCCCGGAATGGACCGGCACTCACGACGAGCTTGGGCGTTTCCTCGCACGCCGGTAGCATCAGGCGCTGCGGCGACGCAAACCAGTTCTCGCCTTCAACCGTCCCCCCCAACCCGATCACGTTGCCGAAGCGCGGCGTCTGCTTTCCGCCGGTGGATTCAGAGGTGCGCAGGCGCAGGTACATGCCCAGTTCGGTACCGGATATCCAACCATCGAGATTCAGGTCCGCCGCGCCGGTCAGGCCCGTGGCCATCAGCTCGGCGAACACACCGTCATCGGACACCGACTGGCCGGAGGTGCCGGCGCTGATGACCTGCATGACACGCTCGTCGCCGGCACTACCGGTCGGATGGGGGAACCGCTCGCGCGGCAGGCTTTCGAGTGCCAGGCCGGAGAAGCAGGCATCGACAACCAGCAGCATGCTGCGGGATGGTAGCTCGGCGACGCGCGCGAGCAGAGTCGACATCGGCAGTGCCGCCATCCGGAATCCAGCCGGGTCCTTGCGAGGGTCGGGCGCGTCGGGCGGCACGATGTAGCCCATGCCAACGGCGGTATAGCCGTGCGCCGCGATGTAGACAATGACGCGTGCCGCTCGATGCCGCTGCTCCAGGATCTGGCCAAAGCGCACCACTGCGGATTCCAGTTCCTTGGCGCTACCCGGTTGGGGGTCAACGACCGTGATCGCATCGGGGGCGACACCGCGATCGAGAAACAGGCGCTGCAGGCGATGGACATCGCGCGCCGACTGAAGCGCAGGCCAGCTGGCATTCCGGTAAGTGGACATGCCGATCAGAAGCACGGCGGTGCCGTCCGGATAAATCGCCTGCCGCTCGACGCTGTCGGGCGGCGGCGCGCGGGTGAACGCGCACAACCCTGCAATTGACAGCAAAACCAGTAGAGCTTTGCGCGACGCAGTCATTGCAAATCCGATGTCGGACAGATTTGCCAACGCCGGAGCAGCGCTGGAATGGACCCAGCGCTGGTGATCCAGATCGAGAAGGCCGACTCCGCCAGGGCGCTGGCGGCGGCGGCGGCCCTGCCGGCCGCCAGGGCCAGGCCGCTCAGCGGTTGCGCCACGACCAGCGACACTACCACGTCCGGCTGCGAGCTCCAGTGTTCCGCCAGCAGGAAACCGGCGCCATCCACGACCGGCACGACCACGTGGATCGGACCTTCGGCACTCGATCCTGCCGCCACCGCACGCGCAATCGGTAGCAGGAGATCCGGTCGCCGGCATTTCGCCGCGTCGCACGGCAAGGCCACGGTGGGCATCGACTGCAACGCGAATCCGCCGGCCTCCAGCGCGGCGGGCATGCTGCGCAATACGTCGCGGTCACGCTCTCGCTCGGATTCCGAGAGCGATGCCCAAGCGACCAGGGAGGGATTGACGTGGCGTGCTTCGGCGCGTTCAGGGCCGACGCGCCAGCCATACAACGCGCGGTCGGCACACCAGCGGCGGTGTTCAGCGGTGGCCGAGATCTCCAGTCGCTTGCCGTCAATCGGCGGTAACGGCTGCGTATCCCGGTACGCGACGATCCGCGCGTCCAGGTCGACTGCCTTAACCCAGAAATGATCGGCGGCAGAGCGATTGGTCTCCTGGTACTCAAACGGCAGTTCCGCCCAGGGGACAGAGGCTGCGCCCCGGTTACCCACGGTGGTATCGCGCAGGAAGGACTCATGCAGATGCCGGGACAACGCGAACAGGGCGTCTTCCTGCGCCAGCATGGACGCGTCGACCTCCATACCGCTCGACCCGCTCAAGCCCAGCACTATCGGCGAGCCCTCGCCGGCCGAGCGCGCGGAAAAATCCAGTTCGCGGAGCCAGGTCTCGACTAGTTCGCGGTTGTCCAGCGCCAGGTAGACGAAGGTCGGCACCAGGCTCTGGTCGCGCAGCTCGCTGAGCAGACGGCCGCTCGACAGCGGCAAATGAGCATCCAAGTTCAGTGCCCGCAGTTCTACGGTGAGCGTCAGGGCCGGCCAGGCGTGCGTGATCTGATGCGCGATGCTGGCAGCGCTGGTGTCGACCAACACGATGACCGGGCGCTCGACATGCGCCGATTGCGCCTGGGCGCAAAGCCGCGGGAAGAATTCGAGCCCCGCATCCCCTAGGCCGATGATCACCAACGCCGGACGCCCATGCATGCCGTCAATACGCACCTTGTTGGGCGGGTGGGTCCGCAGCAACCGCCGGCTCAGGATTTCTGGATAGGAAATGAGTCGCGCATCGAGCGCGGAGCGCGCAAATTCCGCTTCCTTGCCGATGGCGGCGCGGAGCATCGGTGAGTCGAGCCGCAGCCGAAGGCGGCGGATTGCCGGACCCGGTCGTTGTGCCCGACACTCCAGCACGTGGCGCGTCAATTGCAGATTGGCGCGCGCATCGCGGCTCACCGCGAACAGCTCGCTCACGCGAGCGGCGAGGCGCGGCAGTTCTCGTGTCAGCACCTGGTCCCCGATTGGCAGGGCCAGGCCGTCCCGGCGCCAGCCAACGTGCTCGTCGGCCATCAAGTGGACGACCGTCATCGCCACCGGAGCGTCCCAGCCGACATCCATCTCGTCGGTCACGATCAAGCGAATGGCGTGCGCCCAACGCGCCAATGGCCATTGCCACCGGCGGCGCATCACCCATAGCGTCAAGCCGATCGCCACCATGGCCAGCGCCGTCACCAGGACGGAAACTCCGAGCGCACCGGTCATCGCAGGCGGCGGCGCGTCGGGCGCCTGGCGTTGCCACGCCAGCGCACGCAGGGTGAGCTCGGCGACACGCCCCGCGACATAGTACTCGTCCCCGGGAAGATGTGCGGGTAGCGCCCACCACCACCCGCCAGCCACGACCGCTACGCCGAGGACCGCGAGCAGGACCGCAATCGGCACGCAGTGCGGCCAGCTCAGGCGGGCACAGACGCTCAGGATGCGGCGAATCAGCGCATTTCTAGGGAATCTCATGCCGATCACTTACTATGCGGGGAGGTCTCACTTGGAGCTCGGGTCCGACTGGGATTCGGATTATGCCGCGACTTTTTGTACTGCTGTTATGGCTGACACTGCCATGCGCGTCAAGCGATGCCAGCATCCAGGCCCCGCGCTTGTGGGCAGTGATCGTGGGCGTCAGCGAGTATCCGACGCTGGAAACTGCGTTGCAGCTGGAGGGCCCGCGCAATGATGTGCCGCTGGTCTTGAACTGGCTGCAGCACGCGCGCGCCGTGCCGCGCTCCCAGGTGACGGTACTCGCGGACCAGGTTGCACAGGCCGACGGCCTGCCGACGCGATCCGCGATCCTCGACGCGCTCAACGCCTTGCCGCAACGGACCGTGAGCGGCGATACCGTATTCCTTTATTTCGGGGGACACGGGTCGCGGCAACCGCAGCCAGGACAGTCCTGGACCAAGGCAGATGGCCTGGATGAGATTTTCCTGGCGCGCGACGTAGGGCGCTGGGTGGAAGGCCAGCAGCGGGTCGCCGGCGCCATCGTCGGCAGCGAGATTGGCCGGGTGGTCGACGCCCTGCGCGCGCAGGGCGTGTTCGTGTGGCTGATCTTCGACAGTTGTCACTCGGCCACCGGTGCGCGTGCGATCGTCAACACGCAGATCAGATCGCGCGGCGTCGCGCCGGGCAAGCTCGGCACGCCCGAGCGGGCGACGGCCGCAACCGACGGCACGCCGCCCGCTTCGCTGGTGCGGGTCTCGGAGCGACACCTGGCCGGGGGATACGTGGCGTTCTACGCGGCACAGGGCGCGCAAACCGCGCCGGAACTCCCGCTGCCCGCTGGCGTAACTGATCGCCAGGTGCACGGACTGTTCACCTTTGAGCTTCTGAAAGGGCTCGCGCAGGTGCGCGGCGGCAGTTACCGCGATGTCGCGCATCGCATCCTTGCGGATTACTCGATCACCTATCGGGACACCACGCCGGAATTTGAAGGCGCTCTGGACGAACCCATTCAAGCGGGCGCCGCCGCGGCGAATCACGACAGCTGGCCGGTAACCCGCGACATGGATGGAACATTCCACCTGTACGCCGGCCGGCTCGCGGGCCTGGCGCCGGGTTCATTGCTGGCCCTTCATTCACTGAGCGCTACGAACTCCAGGGCCGTGGGACTGCTGCGACTCACCCGTGTCGGGCTCAGCGAGAGCTGGGCATCAGTCGTCAAGGATTCCGCGACACTGCAGCGCTGGCACGTACCCAAGGACCAGAGCGACGCGCTCGGTGCCGGCATAGCCGAGTTGCAGGACCGGCAATGGGATCTCACGGTGGGTGTTGCGCAAATCAGGTACTGCGGCTCGGCGACCGCGAGCCCACTACCCTGCCCGCTATACGGTGCCTCGGTGCCCGCCGCGGCCGCCCAATCGTATCGGCGGCTCGTCGAGCATACGACTCGCCCGGCGGGTCTTAAGTGGGTGACGGATCCAGCCGCGGCGGACCTGATCCTTCTGGCATTGGAGAATCGCGTGTGCCTCGCGCGGCCCGGGGCAGCGCTGCAGTGTCGCGGAATCCTTGACGACTGATGCCCAGCTCTCGCTGAGCCCGACACGGGTGA
>DASWFL010000215.1:0-4509 GCA_036394255.1 Steroidobacteraceae bacterium | reverse complement strand
CCGCGACGGGCAAGAGCGACGGTGAGGTCGAATTTGCGGGCTCGGGTTGGCACTGGCACCAGGAGGTCAGCAGCATGGATATACCTGGGCTCAAGCGCATCGTCATTCAGGTCCGGCACGCCGGCGACAACGTGCCGAAGGATCGATGGCTCGCCACCGTCGTCGGTTTTCGCGGCGATGCCATACGCACTCCGCTGGGCGTGCTGAACGGCTATGACAACGGCGCGTTGCCAGCGGGCGGCGCCGGCGGCGGGCCGCCCACTACGCCGGGCAAGCCCAAGTGATGCAGCGCCGACGGCAATCCGGCTTTACGCTGCTGGAGCTGCTGGTGGCCCTGTTCATCACCAGCATTCTCTTTGCGATGGGATACGGAGCGCTGTCGCAGGCGCTGACGAATCGCAAGGAGGTCGAAGAACAGGCGGCGCGCCTCACCGCCGTGCAGCAGGCGCTGCGCGTCATGGAACAGGACATCGAACTGATGCAGCCGCGGCCGGTGCGCGACGAACTCGGCAACGGCTACCAGAACGCCGTCATCGCCAGCGAGAGCGTGCCGCTGACCTTTACGCGCGGCGGCTGGGCCAATCCGGCGGGGCTCCCCCGCAGTGAGCTGCAGCGCGTGAGCTACCTGCTGCGCGACGGCAAGCTGATCCGGCGCCATCTGCCCGTACTCGATGCGACCGCCGCGGTGCTCTATGAGGAGCGGGAGCTGCTGGATCAGGTCGAGGCTGTGAGTTTCTGCTTCATGGATGGCGGAGGCGGGGACTGCCAGACCACCTGGCCCACCCCCATACGCCAGAACGGCCCTGCGCAGGAATTGCTGCGCGCCCGGCCCGTAGCAATTGAAATCAGGCTGCAACTCAAGGACTGGGGCAAATTGCAGCGCATCGTCGAGATCGCCGGATGAGGGCCGCGCCCCCGGGCAGAGCGGCCGAACAGGGCGTCGCGCTGCTCACGGCGATCATTCTGGTGGCGCTCGCGGCGATCGTGGCCACCGCCATCTCCTGGCAAAGCTCCCTTTCCGCGCGCCGCGCCGTCGCCGTGTTCACCGTGGCACAGAGCCTGGCCCTCGCCGAGGGCGCAGAAGCCATGGCCGCTTACGCGCTTCGCGACAACCGGCAGAAGAACCCGCAGATCGTGGCGCCCAGTCAGAATTGGGCGATACCGTACGGGCCGGTGGAGATAGAGCCTGGCGCAGTGCTGGAGGCCTCGCTGGAAGACCAGGCCGGTAAGTTCAATCTCAACAGCGTCGTGATGGCGCCGGTGGGCCAGGCTCCCGGCACGGCGCCTGCGTCCACGGGCGGGCTGGTAGGCAACCCCACCGGGATCGCTCAGTTCGTGGCGCTGCTGCAGGCCCTGGATCTGGATGTCAGCTACGCGGCGCGCCTGGTCGACTGGATCGACAGTGATGATCAGGCGACCTTTCCTGGCGGCGGCGAGGACAGTTTCTACCTCGCGCAGGAACCGGCGCATCGGGTGCCGAATCTCCCGCTGACCAGCATTTCCGAGTTGCTGGCGATGGGCATGGACCGGGCCAGTTACGATCGGCTGGCGCCCTTCGTCACCGCCTTGCCGCCCAACACCAAGCTCAACATCTGCACCGCACCGGGAGTGGTGCTCGACGCGATCGCCGGCCAGCGCAGTTATGCGCTCGACCCGAAGCAGCTGGCGCTGCAACGCCAGAAAAACCCCTGCTTTCCCGACCTGGCTGGCTTCACGAACGGGATGAGCCCGGCGCAAAAGACCGGGCTCAACATCGGCACCACGTCCGGCTTTTTCCGCCTGCGCGCCTGGATCACTATTGGCACCACCCGCTTCAGCTTGTACAGTCTGATCGAGCAGGATCAGAGCGGTCAGACCCGCCCAATTTTAAGAACATTCGGCACGGAATAAGCATGGCGGATTGGCTCATTGTACGCATGCCCCGCGCCACCGAGACCACGGCTCGCTGGCTGGCCGTCGACGCGACCGGGCTGCCCCTGAGCGCCGTGCAGGAGGGCCCGCTCGAGCGGGCGGCGGAAGAGTCCGCCGGCCGCCGCGTGGCCGTGCTGGTGGGCGCGGCCGACGTCCTCTGCCTCGAAATCGAGCTGCCCGAGCGTATCGGAGCGCGCGCGGCAGAGCTCGCACCCTTTGCGATCGAGGAGCGCATCGCCTCGGATATCGAGGCTCAGCACTGTGCCCTGGGCGCGACGGACAAGTCCGGCCGCACGCGCGTCGACGTGGTGGCCCGCTCCTTTCTCGACCACTGCCTGGGGCAGCTCAGCGCCGCCGGTCTCGCGCCCAGCCTGGTGTGCAGTGAGGCGGAGCTGCTGCCGCGCAATCCCGCCTACGCCGTAGCGCTGCTCGATGGCGATACCTTGAGCCTGAGCGCCGGGGAGGCGCCGGTGCTGAGCCTCTCGGCTCCGCCGGGCGCGCTCGCCGGCGCCCTGGCGATCGCCTGCGGCGAAGCGGCTGCCACCGCGGATGTGCTCCTCTACCTGTCATCGCTCGAGTGGAAGAGCCGCTCCGCCGAGATCGAGGGCGTGCGCGCAGCGCTGGGCGGCCTCAAGCTGCAGCTGCTGGGTTCAGGTCCGCTCCCCTGGCTGGCGGCGCAGCTGCCGGCGATGGCGCCGATCAATCTGCTGCAGGGAAGCTACGCGCCACGCGGTAACTTCAGTGCGCACTGGCAACGCTGGCGCATCGCCGCGGGGCTCGCCGCCGCCCTGCTGCTCCTGCATGTCGGCGCGCAGGCCTGGTCGTGGTGGCACCTGGACCACGCGGAGCATGCAGCGGACGGGCTGATCGCCGAGCTGGTGGATCCGCAATGGACCAGCGGCAGCGGCTCGATTCGCGAGCGCGTGGGGCAGGCGCTGGCGAACGCCGAAGGCCGGAGCGGGCGCAATGGCCTGCTGCCGGCGCTGCAGGTGCTCGCCCAGGCCATGAGTGCGGTGCCCGGCTCGCGCATTCAGGCGCTGAGTTTCCGGGACGGCGCGCTGCAGCTCAAGGTGCGCGCGAACGACGCGCAGAGTCTGGATCGCATCAACCAGTCCCTGCGCAGCGCTGGCTGGCAGGCCGAGCTGGTCTCCGGCGCCCCTGCCGGCGATGCCTTCGAAGGCAACGTGCAACTGCGCGCCGGGGCCTCCTGATGCAGCGGCTCCTCGAGTGGTTTCATGGCATCACGCCCCGCGAGCAGCGCCTGGTGCTCATCGGGACCGCCGTCGCCGCCGGCCTGCTGCTGCTGGGTATCCTGCTGCCGTTTGACCGCCACGTCGCGCGTCTCGAGCAGCGCGTGCAGACCAGGCAGGCGGATCTGGCCTGGTTGCAGTCGGTCGCTCCGCAGCTCGGTGCGCTGCGGACCACGGCGCCTGCGGCCAGCCGCGCATCGCTGGTGGTGCTCGTCGATCGGGTGGCGCGCGAGACCGGCATCGCCCGTGCGCTCACCAGCCAGTCGAACGGCGACGGTGCCCTGAGCGTGCGGGTCGAGCAGATTTCATTCGACGCGCTGTTGAACTGGGCCGGTGTGCTGGTGCAGCGGCACGGCGTGCGGGTGATTTCCGCCAGCATCGAGGCCGGCAACAATCCCGGTCTGGTCAGCGCCAGTTTCCTGCTGGCGCTCCCCTGAGTCCGGACTGGCGTCAGGGCAGCACACCGATGCAGGGACGATTTCTGGCGGTCCTGGCGGCGTCGCTGTTTCTGCTCACGGTGCTGATCAGGGCGCCGGCGAGCTGGGCGCTGAAATTTGCCCCGGCTGCAGTGAACTGCTCGCTGCCCGCCGGATCGCTGTGGCGCGGCTCCTGCACCCGGATGAGCGTCGCGGGAGTCGAATTGAGCGACGTCGCCTGGATCCTGCACCCCTGGCCGCTGCTGCGCGCGCATCTGGATCTTGATCTGTCCAGCGCCGATGCGCGTGCACCGGGCAGCGTGCACTTATCGATCAGCCCCGGCGGCCACCTGGTGCTGCGCGAGCTGCACGCCCAGCTGCCGATCGGCACGGATTTTCTGCCGCTGTTTCCCACCACCTGGAGCGGCCGGTTGCGCCTGGAATTCACGCGCGTGGAGTTCGAAGAGCAGCGCCTGCGCGTCCTGCAGGGCACGGCGACAGCCTCCGATCTGGCCCAGCGCCAGCCCCCCATTGTCTACGGCAGCTACGAGCTGCAGTTCGGCGATGCGGCGCGTGGGAGCGAGGTCATCGCGGGAAAGCTGCGCGATCTGGGCGGTCCGCTGGCGGTCACCGGCACGCTGCGGCTGCGCAACGGGAGCGAGTACGAACTCCACGGCCTGGTCAGCGCCCGATCCGGAGCCAGCGCCGAACTGGTGAAAGGCGTGGAATTTCTCGGTGCCAGCGATGCGCAGGGGCGCCGGCCTTTCTCGCTGGCGGGCACCTTGTAGCGCGGACTTACTCGCCCGCGGCGCCCAGAGCGATTTCGCGAAACTCCCCGAGCAGCGGGAAATACAGGGCGGTGCGGACCGCGCCGGGCGCTGCGGCGCGCACCAGGGACGCATAGCGCCGCAATTGCGGCCGGTAGCGCAGTT
>DASWFL010000214.1:0-6642 GCA_036394255.1 Steroidobacteraceae bacterium | reverse complement strand
CTATGTTGACAAGATTGCGAAGCTCATTCCGTTCGAGCTCGGTATCACCCTGGATGATGCGCTGACCAAGGAGCCCGAGCTCAAGCGCCTGTATGACACGGAGGATGAGATCAAGAACCTGATTGATCTCGCACGCTCCCTCGAGGGCATCACTCGTAACGCCGGCATGCACGCTGGTGGTGTCGTCATCGCGCCCTCCGTGCTCACGGACTTCGCACCACTGTACTGCGATGAATCCGGCAGCAACGTGGTCACGCAGTTCGACAAGGACGACGTGGAAGCCGTCGGCCTGGTCAAGTTCGATTTCCTCGGCCTGCGCACGCTCACCGTGCTCGACTGGGCGGTGCGCAACATCAACCTGACGCGCGCCGCGGCCGGCGAGGCGCCGCTGGAGCTGACGCAATTGCCGATGGATGACGCCGCGACGCTGGCCTTCCTGCGCAGCGGCCGCACGACGGCGGTGTTCCAGCTCGAATCGCGCGGCATGAAGGACCTGATCCGGCGCCTCCAGCCCGACTCCTTTGAGGACATCATTGCACTGGTGGCGCTGTTCCGGCCGGGCCCACTGCAATCGGGGATGGTCGACGATTTCATCGCGCGCAAGCACAACCGCAACGATTGGCCCATCGATTACCTGCATCCGGATCTCAAGCCGGTACTGGCGCCCACCTACGGGGTCATCCTGTACCAGGAGCAGGTGATGCAGGTGGCCCAGGTGCTGGCCGGCTACACCCTGGGCGGCGCCGATCTGCTGCGGCGCGCGATGGGCAAGAAAAAAGCGGAAGAGATGGCGCAGCAGCGCAGCGTATTCAGCGACGGGGCCGTGGCCCGCGGCGTCGCGCGCAGACTGGCGGAACACATCTTCGACCTGATGGAAAAATTTGCCGGCTACGGCTTCAACAAGTCGCACTCCGCCGCCTACGCGCTGCTCGCCTACCAGACGGCCTATCTCAAGGCGCATTACCCGGCCGAGTTCATGGCAGCAGTGCTGTCAGCCGACATGGATCACACCGACAAGGTGGTCACCCTGATCGATGACTGCGCATTGCTGGGATTGAAGGTCCTGCCCCCCGACGTCAATTCCTCCGCGCATGTCTTCGCGGTGGCGGACGCGGCCACCATCCGTTATGGCCTGGGCGCCGTGAAAGGCATCGGACGCACCGCGGTCGAAGCGCTGGTCGAAGAGCGGGACGCGCGCGGTCCGTACCGGAGCCTGGAGGACCTGTGTCATCGCGTCGACCTGCAGCGCGTCAATCGCCGCGTGCTCGAGGCGCTGATTCGTTCCGGGAGCTGCGACACGCTGGGCACGAATCGCGGCGCCCTGATGGAACGGCTCGCGGTGGCGATGCAGGCCGGTGAGCAGACGGCGCGGACCGTGGAGGCGGGGCAGGTGGACTTCTTCGGGCTGGAGGGTGCGGCGGCGCGGCTCGAAGCCGGCGCGGGCGCGACGCAGGTGGTGTGGAGCGAGGCGCAGCGCCTGAGCGGCGAGCGCGAGACCCTGGGGCTGTATCTGACCGGCCATCCGATCGCCCGCTTCGAGCGCGACCTGGCGCAGCTGGTCGGCGTGCGGATCCGGGATCTGAGCGGTGAAGCACGGCCCAACGGCGCGGACGGCGAGCGCTGGAGCGAGGCGCGCAAGGTCAGCGCTGCCGGTCTGATCCTGGACATCCGCCGCCGCGGCACGCGCCTCAGCTTCATGCTCGATGATCGCAGCGGGCGCATCGAGGTGACGCTGAACGAGGAACTGCAGCTGCGCCACCGGGAGCTCCTGGTCAAGGACGGGCTGGTCCTGGTCGAGGGGAATCTGCGCTTCGATGAGTTCAGCGACGCCTGGCGCATTCAGGCGCGCACCCTGCAGTCCCTGGCAGTCGTGCGCGAGCGGCAGGCGCGACGGCTCCTGCTCGACTGGCCGCCGGCAGCCGATCGCGGCGAACTGCTGGACGTGCTCCGCGCTACCCTGACGCGCTGGCACGGCGGGGAGTGCGCGGTGGTGGTGCGCTACTGTGCCGCCGAATCCTCGGCGCTGCTGACGCTGGGGGAGGAATGGAAGGTCCGCGCCAGCAGCGAACTGATCGAACAGCTCGAGCGTCACTTCGGTGTCGTCCGCGTCGCTTATGGCCCGCCCGCTGGCCTGGTGGCGACGCCCGCCTGAGGGCTCGGCCGGTTGCGATAAGCGCCCGCGGACCGTACCCTTGCGGCCATGGCCGTCAGCTTCCTCGACTTCGAACAACCGATCGCCGAACTGGAGGCCAAGCTCGAAGAGCTGAGCCACCTGACCAACGACAGGGCGGTCAATATCGAAGAAGAGATGGTGCGCCTGCGCAGCAAGAGCCAGCAGCTGACGCGCTCGATCTTCGCCAATCTGAGTCCCTGGCAGATTACGCAGCTGGCCCGTCATCCCCAGCGGCCCTACGCGCTCGATTACATCGCGGCGTTCTGCACCGATTTCCAGGAACTGCATGGCGATCGCATGTACTCGGACGACCTCGCGATCATCGGCGGGATGGCGCGGCTCGAGGGCCGGCCGGTCATGATCATCGGGCACCAGAAGGGCCGCGACACCAAGGAGCGCGTGCGCCGCAACTACGGCATGCCCAAGCCGGAGGGCTACCGCAAGTCCCTGCGGCTGATGAAGATGGCCGAGAAATTCGGACTGCCCATCATCACCTTCATCGATACGCCGGGAGCCTATCCCGGCGTTGGTTCCGAAGAGCGCAATCAGAGCGAGGCGATCGCACGCAATCTGTTTGAAATGGCGACCCTGCGGGTGCCGATCGTGAGCGTCGTGATCGGGGAGGGAGGCTCCGGCGGTGCGCTCGCCATCGGCGTGTGTGACCGATTGCTGATGCTGCAGTACTCGACCTACTCGGTGATCTCGCCGGAGGGCTGCGCCTCGATCCTGTGGAAGAGCGCAGACAAGAAAGAGGTGGCCGCGGAAGCCCTGAATCTCACGGCCGAGCGGCTCAATGACCTGGGACTGGTCGATGAGGTCCTGCGCGAGCCACTGGGCGGTGCGCACCGCGATCCGGCCGCCATGGCGCTCGTCCTGCATGCGGCCCTGCAGCGCCATCTGCTCGAACTCGAGGCAGTGGCGCCGGAAGAACTGCTCGAGCGGCGCGACGCGCGCCTGGCGGCGTTCGGAGTCTACTCCGAGAGCGAACCGTGAAACGCCGTGCTGCGCCGGCCGCCGGCGCGGCAGCGAATCCCGGCCCCTTCAATTCGCAATGGCTGGCGCGGCAATTGCGCCAGTTCGTCGGGCCGCTGGCCCATGCCCGCTTCTGCCTCGCCTATTCCGGTGGCGCGGACTCGACCGCGCTGCTGGCCGCAATGGCAAGCCTGCGCGGGCGCCTCCGGCTCGAGCTGCGCGCGCTGCACGTCAATCACCGGCTGCAGCCCGCGGCCGCAAGCATGGCCCGCGCGGCACGCGCCAGCGCGCGCCGCCTCGGCGTCGCCTGCCGGGTGCTGCTCGCGCCGGTGAGATCCGTGCGGGGCGCCTCCCCGGAAGCCGCGGCACGTGCTGCGCGCTACGCGGCGCTCCGGGCCGCGCTGCGCAAAGGGGAGTGGCTCCTGCTTGCACAGCACCAGGAAGACCAGGCCGAGACGCTGCTGCTGCAGCTGCTGCGCGGGGCAGGCGTCGCCGGGCTCGCAGCCATGCCCGCCCGCTCCGGGGTCCTGCTGCGCCCGCTCCTGGACGTGCCGCGCGATCAGCTGCGGGCCTACCTGCGCCGGCGCGCCGTGGCCTGGACCGATGATCCGAGCAATGCCGACGAGCGCTTCGATCGCAACTACCTGCGCCTGCGCGTGCTGCCGCTGCTGCGCGCGCGCTGGCCAGGACTGGGGCTGACCCTCGGCCGCAGCGCGGCGCTGGCGGCCGAGGCGCAGGGCCTTTTGGCGGAAACGGCCGACCTGCAATTGCGTCCCGCCTGGGATGGCGCCGCCCTGCGCGTGAGCGTGCTGCGGCGGCTGGCTGCGGCCCAGCGGCGCAACGTCCTGCGGCGCTGGCTCGAGCTGCAGAGGATTCCGGTGCCCGACCAGCGGCGCTTGCAGGAAATCAGCGGTCCCTTGCTGCGGGCCCGCCACGACGCGCAACCGCGCGTGCACTGGAACGGGGGCGAGGTGCGCCGGCACGGCGATCGGCTGTACGCCGCCGTGGACTCGGCGCTGCCCGCGGCGCCGGGGAAGGGGCATCCAGCGCGCGTGGCGGTGCGCGCCTGGGCATGGCGACGGAATCGGCGACTGGTCCTGTCCGATGGCGCCTGGCTCGAATTGCACGCCGATCGGCACGGCGGCCTGCTCGGCAGTGCGCTGCCGGATCGGCTGCAGGTCGCCTTTCGCAGCCTGGACGGCCGGGTAGCGGGGCTGCCCGGTGGCCGGCAGCTCAAGCGCCTGCTGCAATCGCCGGCCCTGCCTCCCTGGCGGAGGGGCGAGGTGCCGCTGCTCTATGCGGACGGGCGCCTGATCGCCGTGGGTGATTACTGGCAAGCGCCGGACGTGCGCGCTCCCCTGGGAGCTGCGCTGGGCGGGCGCGATCCCCGGCGGCTGCGCCTGCGCTGGCTGGCAGCGGGGCGCTGAGGGCCTGCCCCGAGCCGCTGCAGCACTGCGGAGCGCCGGGCGGTCAATAATTTGAGCAGCGGGCAGCGTTTTGTTAGTCTGTCTGCCCGTCGTCAGTTCCCGGTTCCGCAATGGAGCCGCTGACAGCATAGGCGGCGGTATCCCTCGATGACCCGATTCGTATTCGTCACTGGCGGCGTGGTTTCTTCGCTGGGCAAAGGCATTGCCGCAGCTTCGCTGGGCGCGAACCTCGAGGCGCGCGGCCTCAAGGTGTCGATGGTCAAGCTCGACCCCTATATCAACGTCGATCCGGGCACCATGAGCCCGTTCCAGCACGGCGAGGTCTTCGTCACGGCGGACGGCACTGAAACGGACCTGGACCTGGGCCACTACGAGCGTTTCGTGCGCACGACCACCGGGCGGCACAGCAACTTCACCACCGGGCGCATCTATGAGCGCGTGATCGCCAAGGAGCGGCGCGGCGACTACCTCGGCGCAACGGTGCAGGTGATCCCGCATATCACCGATGAGATCAAGCGCAGCGTCCGCCTGGGTGCGGGCGATGCGGACGTGTGCATGGTCGAGATCGGCGGCACCGTCGGCGACATCGAATCGCTCCCTTTTCTGGAGGCGATCCGCCAGATGGGGGTCGAACTCGGACGCACGCAGGTGGTGTACATGCACCTGACCCTGGTGCCCGTCGTCGGCGGTTCCCATGAGATCAAGACCAAGCCCACGCAGCATTCCGTCAAGGAGCTGCGTTCGATCGGCATCCAGCCCGACGTGCTGCTGTGCCGCTGCCAGGCCATGCTCCCGGACGAGCAGCGCCGCAAGATCGCGCTGTTCACCAACGTCGAGGAGCGCGCGGTGATCTCGGCGGTCGATGCCGATGACATCTACAAGATCCCCCTGCTGCTGCACGAGCAGGGACTGGACGACATCGTGTGCGACAAGCTGCGGATCGAGGCACCCGCGGCGGATCTGTCGGAATGGCGCCAGGTCGTCAATGCCCGCAGCAATACCGACGGCCAGGCCGACATCGCCATGGTCGGCAAGTACGTGCAGATCCGCGATTCCTACATCTCCCTGAACGAGGCGCTGATGCACGCGGGGCTGAAGACCCGCACCCGCGTGCGGGTGCACTACGTCGAGTCCACGGATATCGAACGCGACGGGGTGGGGGCCCTGGCCGGGATGGATGCCATCCTGGTGCCCGGCGGCTTCGGGGAGCGTGGCATCGAGGGCAAGATCCAGGCGGTGCGCTACGCACGCGAACAGCGCATCCCTTACCTCGGCATCTGCCTGGGGATGCAGCTGGCGATCATCGAGTTCGGGCGCCACGTGCTGGGCCTGAACGATGCGCACAGCACTGAGTTCAACCGGGCCACGGCGCATCCGGTGATCGGCCTGATCACGGAATGGCAGGACCAGGCCCGCGGCACGCAGCAGCGGACGGCGGCCTCGGAGCTCGGCGCCAGCATGCGCCTGGGAGCGCAGGCGGTACTGCTCCCTCCGGGGACGGTAGCGCAGGAGATCTACGGCCGGCCGGAGATCATGGAGCGGCATCGCCACCGCTATGAGTTCAACAATCACTTTCTCGAGCAATATCGCCGGGCGGGGCTGGTGTTCTCCGGGTTTTCCCGCGACGAGCTGGTCGAGATCATCGAATTGCCCAGCCACCCCTGGTTCCTGGCGACACAGTTCCATCCCGAGTTCACATCCACACCGCGTGACGGGCATCCGCTGTTCACCGGCTTCGTGCGCGCCGCGCGCGCCTGCCGGGCCGCGCAGCTGCCGGCCGTCGCCAGCGCATGAAGCTGGGCCGTCATGAGATCGGCCTCGACCGGCCGCTGTTCCTGATCGCCGGGCCCTGCGTCATCGAGTCCGCCGCGCTCGTGGAGGAAGTGGCGGGCCGCATGTGCGAGCTGACCGCGGCGCTGGGCATGCCCTATGTCTTCAAGGCTTCCTTCGACAAGGCCAACCGCTCATCGGGGGCCAGCTTTCGCGGTCCGGGGCTGGAACAGGGGATGAAGATCCTGGGCGAGGTGCGCAAACGGTTTCAGGTCCCGGTGCTGACCGATGTGCACGAGG
>DASWFL010000213.1:0-1756 GCA_036394255.1 Steroidobacteraceae bacterium | reverse complement strand
TACCACGGCGTCTGTCGCCGAACGCAAGTCGACGCTGGAATCGCTGGTCACCACGATCGACCTGCGCACCGCCGATCTCGATCAGCGGCTGTCGCGCTTCACAGGCTTGCTGGACGAATCGCTGGCCGCCGCCGAAGAGCGCGCGCGCGACATCGCACGCGTGGTGGCGGAAACCGCCGGCGCCGGTTCTGCCGCGATCAGCCGCCAGTTCGAGGCGATCCGCGACACCTCTGAAGAAGAGCGCCGGCTGACGGTCGAGGCGATGTCCGAGATTTATCAGCAGAGCACGCAGGAAGCCGATTCGATGTTCAAGCAGTCTGCGGAAAAGTTCGCGACCATGGTCTCGAGCATGAAGCAGATGGCCGCCGAAATGCACCACGAGCTCGAGGCCACCCGCAACGAACTTCGTCGCGGTGTGCTGGAAATGCCGCAGGAGGCTGCCGAGAGCACCGCGCAGATGCGCAAGGTGATCGTCGACCAGATCGAGGCGCTCGCGGAACTGAACCGGATCGTCGCCCATCACGGCCGCGGCCTCGATGTGGTGAGCGCGGGCCGCTCCAGCAGCGTGCAGCGCGAGGAAGAGCCGATGCTGGTTGCCGCCGGCGGCCGCGGCGCGGCGCCGCGCATGCGCGACAGTGGCAGCAGCGCCTCGAACCTGCCGCCGCCGGACCTCGGCCTGCCCGCATCGCGCCGCACCGAAGCGCCGCCGGTTTCGCCGGCAAGCTCCGACGGCGGTCGCGACGGATGGCTTTCCGACTTGCTGAGCCGCACCGATGCCGCCGGTGGCGGCAACCGCGACGTCCCGCGCGCCCGCCCGCCCCAGCAAAGCAGTGGTGGCGGCAATCCGCTGGAGTCGCTGTCGCTCGACATCGGCCGCCTGATGGACCGCAACCTCGCCGCCGAAATGTGGGACCGCTACCAGCGCGGCGAGAGCAAGGCCTTTACCAAGCGGCTCTACACGCCCGCCGGCCAGAAAGCCTTTGATGAGGTCGCGCGCAAATACCGCGCCGACCGCAATTTCAAGCAGACCGTCGACCGCTACATCACCGAGTTCGAGCGCCTGCTGGACGAAGTCGCGCGCGACGAACGCGGACCCGCGGTGCTGCGCAGCCACCTGACCTCGGAGACGGGCATGGTGTACACCCTGCTCGCGCATGCGGCGGGACGGCTGGGGTAAACGGTCGAGTTGATTACGGAATGAGAAACGGAGGCAGCGATGCCTCCGTTTTTGTTTTGAGTGGGTCCGCGGCGCGCCAGATTTTGGAGCCGTCATTGCGAGCGCAGCGAAGCAATCCAGCTTTGGCGCCGAGAAACAGAAAGCTGGATTGCTTCGTCACTTCCGCCTTCGCTCGCTGAGCTTCGGCAGACAAGTCGGTCCTCGCAATGACGGCACGATGCGCCCGAGTTGTGCATGAATCGCTCGCCCAATGGAGGGCGTGGGGAATGCCGGGCGCCTAGTGCACCCGCAGCCTCGTGTGCAAAGGTAGAAAGCACACGAGTAGTCACCACAGGTCCACCCAGTGCACTCAATTGACGTGTCGTGCCAAACCGGGGAATTGGATTAAGCGCACTGTCACCGTAATTCTGCACCGTAATTCTGCACTGACGGCTGAACTCTACGCGGCTGTTTGAAATTCGAATCTGTAAACCTCAAGGGGCCTATGGCCGCTTCTTCTCCGTCGCGGTCGCCGCCGCGGGGACCGGCTTGGGTGCCTCCGCCGGCGCGCTGGCATTGGCCGGGCCGAACAAGAGGCGG
>DASWFL010000212.1:0-2273 GCA_036394255.1 Steroidobacteraceae bacterium | reverse complement strand
CGGTCATGCGCCGCATCACCACTGCGGAAGTGACGCCAAGTTTCAGGCAGCTGGCCAGGCGATGGACCTCGCGTACCAGGAAGCGGCGGAACGGCGCGCGCGGACACAGCAGCGCGCCGGCGAAAAAACTGCACTCGAAATCCC
The DNA here is from genome assembly GCA_036394255.1 of Steroidobacteraceae bacterium. GTDB lineage: Bacteria > Pseudomonadota > Gammaproteobacteria > Steroidobacterales > Steroidobacteraceae > FEN-1191. The sequence continues at coordinate 2,129 of DASWFL010000212.1, read as the reverse complement.
GCCAGGCATACAGCACGTCCTGCGTGCCCATGCCGCGGGCGCCCGCCGGAGCGGCCGCGCTCTCGGTCCCGACTCCCCAGGTCGCCTCGCGCGCCGAGACCAGCCCGTCACCGTTGTGCAGCAGCCGATGGCCGATGAAGTAGGCGAGCTCGTAACGGAGCCGTTCCTCCTGGACGCGCAGCCGGCGATTGATCAGCACCGTGTCGGGCGCTTCGAAGCGCGCGCGCAACGGCCGTCCCTGACTCGCCCCGCGCGCGGAATCGAACCAGCGCAGCTGCAGACCCAGGCGCTTGCCGATGCTCTGCAGGCGCTCGAGCGATAGGGGCAGCTCGCGCAGGCCGACCGACTCGGCGGCCCGCTCGATGTCGGGGAAATCGTTTTGATGGGTCTCCTGCCAGACCCGGATCAGCAGCTGCGCAAACTGCCGGCCGGTGGTACCGGTCTGCGACAGGAGCTCCGGCAGCGCGTTCTGCAGCAGCTGGTGCGAGAACAGGAACGCGGGCTCCAGCGGCATGGCCTCCAGGCCACCGCGTTCACGCCGCGCCGGCGCGAGTTCCACGGTGGCCTGATCATCGAGAAACCAGCGCTCCTCCTTGCTGAAGACTCTGGCCAGCAGCGCCAGGGTCTCCGGCGAGGGCGTGCGCTTGCCGGTCTCGATCATGCTGAGGTAGGACACCGAGGGCGCCGCCGCCGCCTCGCGCTGCACGCAGCGCGCCGACAGTTCCTCGAGCGTCAGGCCGTTGCGCTTGCGCAGCGTCCGCAGCTTGGTGCCGAGGAAATGTCCCTGCCGCAGGAGCCCCGTCATCTGTGAACTTCACACTGTGAAATTTCTATTGTGTAAATGTTCTCTCCACGACCGTAGGCTTGTCAACGGCAGCCCCGCCGCAACGCCGGAGAAAGTCCATGAGCGCGACAGAACCGCTGGCCGCCCGCCTCGAGGCCGATTGGCAGCACAATCCGCGCTGGCGCGGCCTGCGCCGCCCCTACTCCGCGGCCGAGGTCCTCCGCCTCCGCGGCACGGTGCATATCGAGCATTCCCTCGCGCGCCTCGGGGCCGACAAATTCTGGAGCCTCCTGCACAGCGAGGCCCTTATCGGCGCACTCGGCTGCATGAGCGGCAATCAGGCCATCCAGGCGGTGCAGGCGGGCCTGAAGGCCATCTACTGCTCGGGCTGGCAGGTGGCGGGCGACGCCAACTCCGCCGGCGAAATGTACCCTGACCAGAGCCTGTATCCGGTCGATTCGGTGCCACGGATGGTCGAGCGCATCAACAACGCGCTGCTGCGCACCGATCAGATCCATCATCTGGAGGGCACTGACGTCCGCGACTGGCTGGTGCCCGTGATCGCCGACGCCGAAGCCGGCTTCGGCGGCAACCTGAACGCCTTCGAGCTCACCAAGGCGCTGATCGCCGCGGGCGCCGCCGCGGTGCATTTCGAGGACCAGCTCTCCTCTGCCAAGAAATGCGGCCACATGGGCGGCAAGGTACTGGTTTCTACCGGGGAAGCCATCAACAAACTGGTGGCCGCCCGGCTGGCTGCGGATGTTGCGGCCATTCCCACGGTCATCATCGCGCGCACTGACGCCGACGCAGCCACCCTGCTGCTCTCGAACCACGATGAGCGCGACCGGCGCTTCCTGACCGGCGAGTGCTCGAGCGAGGGATTTTTTCACGTGCGCGCCGGCATCGAGCAGGCCATCGATCGCGGCCTGTCCTACGCACCCTACGCCGACCTCATCTGGTGCGAAACCTCCAGGCCGGATCTGGCGCAGGCCAGACGCTTCGCCGAAGCCCTGCGCGAGCGCTATCCGGAGCGCCTGCTCGCCTACAACTGCTCGCCCTCGTTCAACTGGCAGGCGAACGTCGATCAGGCGACGATGCGCGGCTGGCGCGAAGAACTGGCCGCGATGGGTTACCGGTTCCAGTTCATCACACTGGCGGGCTGGCACGCGCTCAATCTGTCGATGTTCGAGCTGGCCACGGCCTATCGCGAAGAAGGCATGTACGGCTATTCCCAGCTCCAGCAGCGCGAGTTTGCCCAGGAGCGTGCCGGTTACCGGGCCGCCCGCCACCAGGCCTTCGTCGGCACCGGCTACTTCGACGCCGTGCAGAGCGCGATCACCGCCGG
>DASWFL010000211.1:0-8404 GCA_036394255.1 Steroidobacteraceae bacterium | reverse complement strand
GTCCAGCCGATAAAGCGGATGGTTCGTCGCGGGTGCAGATCGAGCTGCCGCAGTATGTCGATGACCGCAGCAGCCGCTATCACACCAACGCCATCGTCCGTTGCACCGGTCGCCAGATCCCAGCTGTCCAGGTGACCCGAGACGATCACGAACTCGCCGGGCTTTTCACGCCCGGGCCAATCGGCGATAACATTACTGCTGTCAGCGTCTGGAAGTGTTCGGGGCGTAAGCACCAGCTTGAGCGTCACGGGCCCGACAGCGGCCAGGCGAGCCACCAGGTCCGCATCCTCCGCCGCAAGTGCCGCCGCGGGGATGGCCGTCTGTCCCTCCTTCCATTGCGTCACACCGGTATGGGGCAAGCGGAATTCGGCGCCCCCGACCGAGCGCACCAATACCGCGGCCGCACCCAACGCCGCCGCCGCCGAAGGACCCTTCGTTCGGTACAGGCCGTCCTGTACGTAGGCAACACCCGCGTAGCCATTGTCCGCCAGGCGCTGATCGAAGCGCGCGTCGAATAGAACAATATTGCCGCGAACCTCCGCTGACCGATGATTGAGCTCCGCCAGGTCCTGTACGACAATCACCGGCGCGGTAAGCCCGCTGGCCGGTGTGGCGGATGAGAAACCGAGCGCCGTCAATTGGAGGCGCTGGGACACGCTATCGGGTCGGCCCGGGTATTCGACCAACTCAGCCCGCTCTTCGCCACGCACCCAGTGCGGAACTTTCACTGGTTGCAACGTCACTTGCGCCGGAAGCGATCGCATCGCCCCCGCCAGTTGGCTGATGGCTGCCGCGAGCTGAGGCGAACCCGACAAGCGCGGCCCGATCCGGTCGGTCAGTTCGGAGAGTCGCTGCCAGGCCCAGTTGCTCGACATTGCGGCGTCACGAATGTGGGCGAGAGCCGTGGTCTCATCGGCGTCAGGCGCCGCGGCAGCCGCCGCGCTCGCCGCAAACGTAAGGTAACCCATCAGCGCACCCAGCAGACCACGGCGTAAATTCTTCACACACGCTCCTCGCGTCAGTGCGCCATGTTCAACCCGGTCCTCCGGACCAACGGGTTGGCCGGCTCGATCAATTGGATAGCCCGAGACATGAGCCTACCGCATTCTCGGCGCTACCGCCCTTATGCAGGCAATTCGACCGGCCGGACGATCGAGAGTGGGCAGGATGCTGCCCTTTACTGCGCTCGACGCCTCGATGATTTTGGTAGCGCCGGCGGGCTACCACATCTCCTTGAGCTTCGCGTGGATGTCGATGGACTCCTCGCGCGCCTCCTTGAGCCCGGTATCGCCGCTCTGCGTGCCGTGGAAGGCGGACTGGTCGAAGCACTTGAGTAACTTCTCGGTGACGAAACGGCTGCGCGCGCCGTAGACATGCGCATCGCCATTTTTCGGCTGCTGGGTGAGCAGAAACTTGAGCGGCGCGCACAGCGCCAGTTCGTTGCGCGCGCGGGTCATGGCGACATACAGCAGGCGGCGTTCCTCGTCGACGAGCTCGGTGCGCCCGGTCGAGAATTCCGAGGGAAAGCTGCCGTCGACCACGTTGAGCACGAACACGGTGTCCCATTCCATGCCCTTGGCCGAATGCACGGTGGACAGCACCAGGTAATCCTCGTCGTGGACGGGCGCACCGGCCAGATCGCCGGCGGCGTTGGGCGGATCCAGCGCCAGCTCGCTGATGAAGCGCTCGCGCGAGGGGAATTGCCCCGACAGCTGCTCCAGCTGATCGAGATCGCCCAGGCGCGTATGCGTCTGCTCATACTGCCGTTCCAGATGCGGCTGGTACCAGTCGCGCACCAGGCGCACCTGACCGGGCCAGGGGCGCTGCGGCTCGGCCAGGGCCGTCATCAGTTTGCACAGCCGCGACAGATCCTGCAGCGCGGCCGCCGGCTTTTGTACCTTGCCCAGCATGGCGAAGCTGCCGCCGTCCTGCTCAAGCTCGGCGAGGATGCGCTGGGCGTTTGAGGGGCCCATGCCCGGCAGCAGCTGCAGGACGCGAAACGCCGCCAGCGTGTTGCGCGGGTTGTCGGCCCAGCGCAGCACGCTGAGCATGTCCTTGACGTGCGCGGCTTCCAGGAATTTCAGCCCACCGTACTTGACGAAGGGGATGTGCCGGCGCAGCAGCTCGACTTCGAGTACGTCGCTGGCGCTCGCATTGCGAAACAGCACCGCCTGGCGGCGCAGCGGCACGCCCGCTTCGCGGCGCTTGAGCACCTGGCCACCGACATATTCCGCCTGCGACAGCAGCTCGTCCGTGGTCACGAACTGCGGCCGGCCGCCGGACCCGCGCACCGAGAGCAGGTGCTTGCGGTGCTGCCGGGGCGCGTCGCTCATGAGCGCGTTGGCGGCGTCCAGGAGCGGTTGCGTGGCGCGGTAATTCTGCGCCAGCGTCACGACCTCCGCGCGCGGCGTAAACAGTTCCGCAAAGCCCAGTATGTTTTCCACCGCGGCGCCGCGGAAGGAATAGATCGACTGCGCATCGTCACCCACCACGGTAACCCCGGCGCCATCGGGCCGCAGGCCGCGCAGGATCTCGCCCTGCAGCCGGTTGGTGTCCTGGTATTCATCGACCAGGATGTGATCGAAATTCGCGCCCACGTGCTGCGCCAGCCGGGGCTCGCTCATCATCGCGTGCCAGTAGACCAGCAGATCGTCGTAGTCGAGCAGCCCGTATTGCTGTTTGCGCTCCACGTAGGTGCGGCACAGCTTGGTCACATCCGCCTCCCAGCCCAGGCACCAGGAGAATTGCTGCTCGAGCGTCTCGTGCAGGCTTTTCTGCGTATTCACGCGCCAGGAATAGATCGCCAGGCAGGTGTCCTTGCGCGGAAAGCGCTGGTACTGCTCGGTCAGCCCCAGTTCCTGGCGCAGATTGTCGAACAGGTCAGCCGAGTCGCTCCGGTCGATGACGGTGAAGCCCGGCTCGAGCTTCAGGTGCCGGCCGTAATGGCGCAGCAGGCGATTGCCGATGGAATGAAAGGTGCCGGCCCAGTTCAGGCGCTGCAGCATGGCCTGCGCCTTGTTGCCCAGCGTGTCATTGAGCGCCTGGCGCAGGATGTCGTGCGCGCGGCGGCGCATCTCGCCGGCCGCGCGGCGCGTGAAGGTCAGCAGCAGGATGCGCGCGGGGTCGACCCCATTCATGACCAGCCAGGCCACGCGGTGCGCGATGGTATTGGTCTTGCCCGTGCCGGCTCCGGCCACCACGAGGAGCGGCCCGGCGCGGACGCCCTTGCCATCAGCCAGAGGCTGGCCGTATGTCACGGCCTTGCGCTGCGGAGCATTCAGTGTTGCGAGCGGGTCGGCGGCCGGCATAGAGTGAATATATATGAACAAGGACGCCATGAGCAGCAGCGGCGTATTGGCGCGCATGCTGTCCGCGCAGGCGCTGGTGCTGCTCACGGTGAACCCGAGTGGCCACTCTTACTTTCACTGGGTGGCCGTTAACTTCCCGCACGTGTCGGCACTGCAGGCGGTCGGCGGCCTGCTGCTGCTGATCGGCTGGGTGATCTACGCCACCGCGACGCTGCGCTCGCTGGGCTGGCTCGGGGTGGCCCTGATCGTGGCGCTGTTCGCGGCGCTGGTCTGGCTGGCCGTGAGTCAGGGCTGGCTGCAGCTCAGCGCCGGCTCGGCCTGGTCGTGGCTCGCGCTGTTCGTCACCGGGATCATCCTGGGCGTCGGCATGTGCTGGTCCTTCGTGCGCCGCCGCCTGTCGGGACAGGCGGACGTGGACGAAGTGCACGGCCGCTGAAGCCCGCTCCCATACCATCTGGAGCGCCTGGAAACAGGGCTTTCCTGCGGGTTTCCAGCGCAATTATGTCCGTGCCTCGCGTTTTCTGCAGAAACTGTGCGCCGGTTCATATCGCGCAGTCCCTGAGATGGGAAAATAGCCCGCGAAGCTAACGATCCGGCCGCAAACCAGCGGGTCAAATAGCTCACGAGGGAGACAGAGGAAAACCATGAGCCACAATGAATCCACCGCCGTCACCGGCAACTTCGATTTGATGCTCCAAGATCGGGGCGCGCCAGTCAGCACGGGGAGCGGATACGACCCCTACGACACCTGGCCCAGCGTCCGGACACCCGGGTCCAGCGCAAAGCAGGCCGACCTGCGCCGCCTCTCGGAGTGGATAAGCCTGCGCCGCCAGGTGTCGCAGCTCAAGAAATCCGACAGCTAGCCCAAGGCAAGCTGCGTTCAGGCCGGGCTGCATTCAGGCCAGGCACTCGATGTGCCTGAGCTTCATCGCATTGGATAACCGGTAGAAGCGCCGCAGCTCCGCCATCGCCCGCGATTGCGCCTGCGCGCCCGCGGGTCGCAGCAGCCGGCCGAGGCGTCGGCAAAAACGCGCGGCATACTGGTTGGCGCGCCGATACAGGCCAACGCGATCTCCGGCGAGCTCGAGGTCGATCCTGGCGTGCTCGAACAGCACACGATGCAATTCGGCGGGAAAACGCCGTGGCTGCTGGGCGCGCAGCAGCCAGAAGCTGGCGACGTACTTGTCGATCTCCGCCTGCAGTTCGAGTTCCAGGAGGCTCACCGGACGATCGTGTGCCGCATTCCAGGCCAGATACACGAAATGACTCACACCCTCGAGCGCCGTCCAGTAGTCGGCGAGGTTCCCGCCGTTGAGCGCCTCGAGTGGATTGGCCGCGGCGAGCCGCTCCAGCACCGCAGGATCGAGAAACAGGCCGATGGAAACGCCGTCGGCGTCCTCGGCCACCAGCAGCTGCTCGTCGGTGTTCGTCGCGGGCAAGGCACCCGGCAGCGCGCTGCGGTCCGTCAGCAGGAACTGCGCGACATCCTGCGCCAGGGGCACGTCGTAGATGCCCGCGAGCAGGGCCTGGAGCTGGCGCACCACCATGGGTCAATTCGCGCGCAGGCTGGCGGGCGTGGCCGCGACGCCGAGCTCCGCCAGCAGTCCGCGCGCCCGTGCGCTGCCGGTGCGCAGCCACACCTCGTAGAGTCGCAGCGCATCGCGCTGCGTGTAGATGCGGGCGGCATCGCTGATTTCGCCCAGCGCATCGACCAGGGGCTGGAATTTGGCGGCGAGCTCGGCGTAGACCTGCGCCAGCACTCGCCGCCGGGTCCGCGCCAGCGCTCCGGCCAGGGTCCCGTAGGCCCGCCCGCCCATGGAGATGTGGTAATCGATGTCCACGAGGCGGCGCGTAAAGCCGTGCGCGAAGAAACCGGCAATGAACAGCGATACGTCGCCCAGCCGCTGCAGTGCCCGCTCGCGCTCCGCCGCGGCCGGCGCCTCGAGCGCAGCGGCAAACATCCCCGCCAGCGGCGGCAGGCGCGAGCCGGCAGGCACGCCTTCGTAGAGATGCTCGGCGCGGGAGAACAGGGTCAGCAGGTTGACGACGTATTGTTCGGTCTGGTCTTCGACCGCCAGATGCTGGTGCGCGAGCGCACCCTGCAGCGCCTCGCGGAAGTACTCCGCAAGGTTGGCCACCGCCACCACGTTGCCCGGTCGGTCCTTGTGCTGCACGCGTACACCTCGTGAACCCTCCGCAGCCCTGGGCCGAGTGGAGCATGAGAGGCCAGGCCTCACCGGGTACTTCGGTCACAATTTCCGCGCAAATCCTGCTAGTTTGGAGCCGCAGGAATCCTGCCGGCTGGCAGTCGGGTGCGCCGAGCGCCAGGGAAATATGACGGACTTCACGCTCATCATTGGCAACCGGAACTACTCCTCATGGTCGCTGCGCCCGTGGATGCTGGCGCGCCATCTCGGCCTGGAATTCCACGAGTTGCAGATTCCGCTCGACCAACCGGATAGCAGCGCGCGGATTCATGCCATCAATCCCGCCGGGCGGGTGCCGGCGCTGCGTCACGGCGAGCTGGTGGTGTGGGAGTCGATCGCGATCTGCGAGTATCTGTGCGAGCAGGCGGGGCGCGGCTTGCCCCGGCAGCCGGAAGCGCGGGCCGTCGCGCGCAGCATGAGCGCCGAGATGCACGCCGGATTTCGCGAACTGCGCCACCAGTGGCCGATGAACGCGCGGGCCCGTGGCCGGCGCGTCCCGATGACGGCGACGCTGCAGCGTGACCTCGCGCGCGTCGATGCCCTGTGGTCCCAGGCACGCGCCCGCTTCGGCGCCGATGGGCCCTGGCTGTTCGGCGAGTACTCGATGGCGGATGCCATGTACGCGCCGGTGGTGCTGCGCTTCCAGACCTACAGCGCCCAGCTGTCGGTGCCCGCACAGCAGTACCAGTCGACGGCCCTGGCCGACGGGCAGCTGCAGGACTGGTGCGCGAAGGCGGCCGCCGAACCCTGGACGATCGCCCACGAGGAAATCGGCGCCAATCCCGGGCCGTGAAGGGCGGCGGCCGGCCCGGAATCAGGCACCCGGTGCCGGGATCAAGCACCCGCCGGTCCCGGGACATGCACCGGGACGACCCGTATCTGGCGTATTCTGGCCCTCAGTCAGCCCGCCGCACGGGCATCAATTCAGTAACTGAGCGGAGTACACATGAACGAGGCCGATCCACGGAGCATCTGGTCAGCGCCGCCTGCCCCACCGGGCACTGCCAATGCCCAGGAGAGAACCTGGGGCATGTGGGCGCACCTGTCCGCGTTGCTCGGCGGCCTCCTGACCTCCGGGCGCGGCGGCAGTGTCGGCTTCTTCATCGGGCCATTGATCGTCTGGCTGATCAAGAAGGACACGATGCCCTTCGTGAACGATCAGGGCAAGGAGGCGCTGAATTTCGCGATTACCGTCTCCCTCGCCTGCCTGGCGCTGCTGCTGATGACGCTCGCGACGCTGGGCGTGGGCGGCCTGCTGGCCTTCCCGCTGATGGCGGTTATCGGCCTCACGGCACTGGTGTTGATCATCATCGCGGCCGGCAGGGCCAACCAGGGGATTGCCTACCGCTATCCCTTCTCGCTGCGACTCGTGAAGTAGGCCCTCATCGTCACGGTGCGCGTTGCGCTCATGAGCCTTTCCGGTGGCCGATCCGCAGCGTGCTCGTGGCGATGAACACCTCGCGCAGGAAGCAGAGGATGGCGCCGATGAAGCTCAGCATCGCAGCGATGAACAGGCCGTCGATCGCGTAGCTGACGCGGATGTTGAAGGATTCGCCGGCAAACAGCACCACCACCACGACCGCGACCAGCAGGGCGCAGATCGTGCACAGCGCGATCGCGATGCCCAGCAGACGCCCGCGCCGCGCGAGCGAAGCGAGCGCCTGGTGCTGCTCCAGCGTGTGCGCCGCCTCGGGCGCAGCGGCAACCTCGCGTTCCAGGGTGCGTGCCCGATCGACCGCGCGCGCCAGGCGGTTGGTGAACACCGTCAGCATGATGCCGACGCCCGAGAGCAGGAAGACCGGCGCCACGGCGAGGCGGATCACCTCCCCTACACCCTGTACCTGCGATTCGCCGACGTCGATCACGGTTTGCGCACCAGATGAAAGTAAGGGTCGGGCGTAGGCGCGGCAGCGGGCTGCTCGCTGAAGGCGATCGTGTCGCCTTCCAGACGCCAGCGCTGCGGGCAACTGGAGCTGGCGCTCGAGGCGCTGAAGCCCTGCGCGCCGCTGGTCCACAGTAACTCGCATCCGGGCAGCGGGCGCAGGTCGCGCAGCAGCAGCGAGCGGAACAGTTCCGGGCTTTCGAGCCCACTGCGCCAGCGCTCCGGTTCCTGGAGCGCGTAGACGCCGCCGACGATGCCCCCATCGGCGGCGATCTGCAGGCTCCAGACGCGCTCGCTGACGACCCGGCGCGCGTCGTCGGCGGCCGTCTCGCGCACGTAGAACACCTGGTCCCCGACCAGGGGCGCGGCCACGCGCATGATGATCAGCGCCTGCTGCGGATTGCCGTAGTTGCCCGGGAGCTGCTCGGCCAGCATGGACAATTGCGACCTGCGCAGCGTCGCCGTGCTCGGGCAGGCCGTCAGCGCCAGCGCGCCGCACAGCGCTAGCGCCGTGGCGATTGATCGCATTATCGGTCCACGCTGCATGCCTGTACCCGCGCTCATGCGTAGTCGGTGCGCCAGGCGGCGCGATATGCCTGCCCCAGCCGCATGATGCGGTCGAGGAGCTTGGGATAGCCTACACCCGCGGCCTTGGCCGCGGCGGCAAAGTCCTCTTCGCGTTCGATGTTGGGATTGGGGTTCGCTTCCAGCGCATACAGGTTGCCGTCTTCACGCATGCGGAAATCGATGCGTGCATAGCCCGACAGGTGCAGGGCGCGGTAGATGCGCCGCGCCAGCCGATCGATGCGCGCCAGCACCAGCGGCGGCAGATCGCTCGCCTCACTGGTGGTGATTTCGTATTTCTTCTGGTAGGCGCGATCCCACTTCACCTTGCGGGTGGCGATGGCCGGAAGCGTCTCCGGCAGGGAACCGAACTTCATCTCCCACACCGGCAGCCGGCTGAGCCGCTCGTTGCCGATCACCCCGACGTAGAGCTCGCGCCCGGC
>DASWFL010000210.1:0-2839 GCA_036394255.1 Steroidobacteraceae bacterium | reverse complement strand
CGCGAAGGCGCCGGGCTATTGACGGCTTCAATCGGCCGCATTGCAGGCGGCTTTGCCGGCACGCCGCAGACCGGTGCAGGGAGCTATCAGGGCTGGCCCACCCGCGCCGAGCTGCGCGCCTTTCGCGCCCACGGGGGCGCCCTTGTCCGCCTAGTCGATCTCGCGCGTCTCGTAAGCGGCCGGATAGACAAAGGATGGTAGCGCTTCAGGCGAATCGCCTGAGGACTGGCCGCTATCGCTAAGGTTGCGGCCGGTGTATCAGAGCAAGCCCGCCAGCACTTCGATGGCGGACTCAATCTGCTTTTCGGTATGCGTCGTGCAGAAGAAAAATCTCAGCCTCGCTGCCCGCTCATCGACCGCCGGATAAACGATGGGCTGCACGTTGATACCGCGCTCGAACAGCTGGTTGGAGATCCTGGCCGCCTTCAGCGAACTTCCCACGATGGCGGGTATGACCGCGTAGCCCTGCGACAGGCCGGTGTTGATGCCCCGTGCGCGCGCCAGCGCAAAGGCATTGGCCGCCCGCTCGCGCAGCCGGCGGCTTCGCTCCGGCTCCTCAATCATTATTCTCAGCGCCTCAAGAGACGCCGCCGCCAGGGGCGGTGAGAGACCGACACTGTAGACGAATCCCGGCGCTGCATACTTGAGGTGCTCCACGAGGGCGTGCTCGCCGGCGATGAAGCCGCCGCAGCCGGCCAGCGCCTTGCTGAGCGTACCCATCCAGATATCGACCGCCTTGCCGGCAACGCCACAGTGCTCGCGGATACCGTGGCCGGAGTCGCCCAGAACGCCAAGCGAATGCGCCTCGTCGACCATGAGGAAGGTCTTGTGGCGCTGCTTGATGTCGATCAGGCGTGGCAGCTCGGCGATGTCGCCGTCCATGCTGTACAGGCCCTCGACGACGATCAGCACCCGTTCGAACAGGCCACGGATCTCACCCAGGATGGTATCCAGGGCGGCGGTGTCGTTGTGCGGGAAGGAGCGTCGCGCCGCACCCGAAAGCTTGATGCCTTCCAGGACGCTGTTATGGATGAGACTGTCGTGCACGATCAGGTCTTTCGGCCCGAACAGGTAGCCGATCGTGGTCACGTTGGTGGCATGGCCACTGACGAAGACCACGCAGTCCTCCACCTCGTAAAATGACGCCAGCGCCTTCTCCAGGTCACGCTGCACCGGCCGTTCGCCCGCGACCAGGCGGCTGGCCGACGCCGAGGTGCCGTAGCGCTCGATCGCGGCCGTGGCGGCCTTGTTAACGCGCGGATGCCCGGTCAGCCCCAGGTAGTTGTAGGAGGAGAAGTTGACGTAGCTGCGTCCCTCGATCAGCGTAGTCGCACCGGCCACCCCGTCGTGGGACTTGAAGAAGGGGTTATCCAGCCCGAGACGATCGGCCGCGACCCGCGGCACCAGCAGTCTCTCGTAACCCGGGAAACGATCGAAGCGGCAATAAGCCTCGGGTATATTCAGCCACTTGCTGCCCGTCTGCACGGCGGGCGACGGCACCTGCGCGGTGTGTTCGGCGCTCTTGCGGTCGAGGAAGCGGCGCACCAGCTCATCGCGCGCCTTGTCGACCAGGCCGTAGCGCTTGCTGGTCATCCGATCAACCGTACCTTGCCGGGCTCCAGATTGCGCGCCTGCTCGAGCGTCTCGACCAGCACTTCAGCCGCCACGGTCTCGCCGTGTTGCGTCGCCAAAGTGGCGGCGACGATATCCAGCCGATCGCCGCTTTCCGCCCCGACCGACTCATCGGTGCGCAGGACCCGATCGATCACCCGGGCGGCCACCCGCTCGACTGTGATGCCCTCGTTCAACAGCATGGCCGGTAACTCAAGCCCAAAGCGCTTTTCCAGGCCCATGACAAGTTCCACAGCCATCAGTGAATCCATGCCCAGATCGTGAACCGAGCGATGCGGATCAACGCGATCAGGGGCTACGCACAGGACCTGGGCGACTTCCTGCACGACCAGCTCCTGGGCGATGCGCAGGGCCTCCTCCCGCGTCTTGCCTGCAATCATAACGCGGATGTCATCGTTCACAGCGCCGGAATCGGCGGCCGGTCCTGCTCGCCGGCGCAAGGATTCGAAGCGCGCCGCCTTGGCGGAAGGCAGGAAGCGTGCCAGCGTAGGCCAGTCGAAATTGCCCACCGCGATCGTCCCGCCGCCGCGCGGCAGCAGCCGATCGAGCATCGCCAGCGCCGCACGCGCGCTCAGGGGGGTGGCGCCCAGGTGCGCCGCGAGGGTGTCCTTGACCGCCTGGTTGCGGGTGAGGTAGCCCGCGTCGCCGATCGGGCCCCAGCCGATGCAGGTGACCGGCAGCCCCACGGCCCGGCGCAGGAGGGCGAGGCTCTCGAGCGAGGCGTTGGCGGCCACGTAGTTCGCCTGTCCCGGATTGCCGATCATCGTGGTAATCGAGGAATACAGGACGAAGTGTTCGATCGGTATCTCGAGCGTCAGCTCGTGCAGATGCCAGGCTCCCAGCAGCTTCGGTGCCAGCACGGCACGCAGTCGATTCGCGTCCAGATTGCCAATCAGCGCGTCGTCCAGCACCATCGCGGCGTGCAGCACACCGGTCAGTGGCGTGCGTGAATTGCGGATCTCCTGCAGCATCGATTGCACCGCGCCGCGATCACCGATGTCGCAGGCGATCACATCGACGTGGGCGCCAATGGCTTCGAGAGTGCGCACGGCTTCGGCGGCGCCAGGGGTGCGCATGCCGCGCCGACCGACCAGCACCAGGTGGCCGACACCGCGCTCGGCGAGCCAGCGGGCCGACTCCAGGCCGAAGCCGGCAATACCCCCTGTGACGAGCCAGCGGCCTCGCGAGTCGAAGCGAACCGGCGCCA
>DASWFL010000209.1:0-9229 GCA_036394255.1 Steroidobacteraceae bacterium | reverse complement strand
CGGGGCGCGCGAGCCAGGCGGCGGCTGCGGCGGGGATGCCGCGGGCCGTCAGTTCGGCGGCATCCAGGCCGACCAGTCGCTGCGGCGCCGCGAGCGCCCCGGCATCACGCAGCTGATCGAGGTGCAGACCCGGCGCACGCGCCAGGGCGAGCCAGCGATCGGAGTCGTCCATCATGGATGGGCAGCATAAAGCAAAGAGCCGGCTTCACCGCCGGCTCTTTGTGGTGGATGACGTTAGATTCAGGGCGTGACGACGCGGTCGCCGATGCTCAGCGGACTCGTCTCGCTCGCCACGAGGGCATAACTCACCCGCTCGTAGACGCGAAACACCAGCAGGGTTCCGGCCGCTTCGGACGGCAGCTGGACGCTGCCAAAATGCGTGCAGGTGGCTTCGCCCTCGATGCGCGCGCAACCATCGCGCACGCTCTTCGGGGATTCATTGACGCGCAGCACGTGGCCGGGTTCCAGTCCGTGCACGCTGCCCCGATTGATCGCCACCACCTGGTACTGGCCCGCCAGCAGCACGCCATTCACCACGGCGAGGATGTGGCCGTTGATGGCGACCGTCGGTGCGTGGGGCACGAAATCGGCAAAATTGCCGCTGACCTCGGGCAGCAGGACGTCGCCGGTCAGGATCTCGCGCGCCGATTCATTGATGCGCGCACGCGCCGGCTCCCCGGCACGGGTAACCAGCGCCGCGCCGGCGTAGTTGGCGAGGTAGCCGAGTGTCCCGCCGCCGTCCGGATCCTTGAGGCGCTGGCCCACGTGCATGACGCTGTAGCGTTCGCCTTCCGTGGCCCGCAGCTTGCTCACGTAGACATCGTTGCCGGCGCCGGCGATCAGGTGCTTGTCGCGGAGCGACAGCACATAGGGGGCCGCGTTGACCTGCTCCTTCGAGATCACGCCGGGACGGGAGAGAAAGGCCGCGATCGCACTGTAGGGAATGCTGGCGATCGGCGCCTCCAGCTCGGTGCTGCGCAGGAGCGGCTCGAGCCGGGTGGCGCTACCGGCGCCGTGCGTCACCACCAGCTGCGGCGCGCCGTTCGCGCCGCCCGCGCCCTGGGCGAGGCGCAGCGTGTCGCCGGGATAAATGCGATGCGGATTGGCGACCTCGGGGTTCAGGTACCAGATCTCCGGCCACAGCCAGGGATCCTTCAGGAACATGTGCGCGAGGCCCCACAGGGTATCGCCGCGCTGCACGACATAGCTCTTGGGCGCCGTGGCGCTGAGCGATTGCGAAACGTCGGGGATCACCGTCGTCGTCTCGGGCTCGGCACTGACGTCCGGCAGATTCGAGGTCACGGTCTGCGGTTCGCTGCTGGCCGGCGCCTCGGCGGCGATGGACTGCGTCGCCAGCGGGGCGGCCGGTGCGGGGGTTTCGTGGTGCCCGAACAGCGAACAGCTGCTCAGGGCAAGCAGTGCTGTCAGCCCGGCGCACCAGGGGAACGCCCGGCGGAAGCTCGATGTCTGATGGACGAACATCCCTCACTCCTAAGGGGCCGAGGTGGGGTGGCCAGCCCAAGCTGTTATAAACTTAATGGGCACCCAACGCACATGCTCCAGTGCGGAGTTTGTGCGCTGGGTCACATGCGTGCAAGTCTAAAGGAGCCGAATCAAGCCGCCATGGCGCAACTGACGATACTGGAGTTTCCCGACCCACGGCTGCGCACGCGCGCCTCGCCGGTGGAAGTATTCGACGCCGCACTGCGACAGCTCATCGATGACATGCTCGAGACCATGTACGCGGCGCCGGGTATCGGCCTGGCTGCGACCCAGGTGAACGTGCATCGAAGGCTCCTGGTCATCGACGTGAGTGAGCAGCGCGATGCGCCGCAGGTGCTGGTCAACCCGCAGATCCTGTCGCGCGAGGGGGTGGCGCAGACGGAGGAAGGGTGCCTGTCGGTGCCGCAGATCTACGAACGCGTGGAACGCGCCGCGCGCGTGCGGGTGCGTGCGCAGGATCGCCATGGCGAATTTTTCGAGCGCGACTATGACGGGCTGCTGGCCGTGTGCGTCCAGCACGAGATCGATCACCTCGAGGGCAAGCTGTTCGTCGATTACCTCTCCAGCCTGAAGCGCGAGCGCATCCGCCGCCGACTCGAGAAGGAGCGGCGCGAGCGGGGTAACGCACCGCGGCTCCCGCTCGCCGCCGGCGCGCGGCGCGGCAAAGTCATCTGAAGCAGCACTGATGCTGCGTATCGCTTTTGCCGGCACGCCGGACTTCGCGCTGCCGGCACTCGATGTCCTGGCGGCATCAAAGCACCCGCTGAGCGGTGTGCTCACGCAGCCCGATCGCCCGGCCGGCCGCGGCCGCGCGCTGCGCGCGAGCGCCGTCAAGCGCCGCGCTCTCGAACTGGGCCTGCCCGTCGCACAGCCCGCGCGGCTCGCCAGCGAGGCGGAACGCGCCGAGCTGCGCAGCTGGCGGCCGGACCTGCTGGTGGTGGTTGCCTACGGTCTGCTGCTGCCGCCGGCCGTGCTCGAGCTCCCGCGGCTCGGCTGCGTCAATATCCACGCCTCGCTCCTGCCGCGCTGGCGCGGTGCGGCGCCGATCCAGCGCGCGATACTCGCCGGTGACGCGGACAGCGGCGTGACGATCATGCAGCTCGACGCCGGGCTCGATACCGGACCCATCCTCGCGCAGCAGGGCGTGCCGATTCCGGCGGGCACGACCAGCGCGGCCCTGCATGGTCAGCTCTCGCACCTGGGCGCGACGCTCCTGCTCGAAGTGATCGAGGCCCTGGCCGCTGGCCGGGCTCGGCCGCGGGCCCAATCGGGCGAGGGCGTGAGCTTCGCGCCCAAGCTCGACAAGCGCGAGGCGCAGATCGACTGGTCGGCGCCGGCCGAGCACATTGCCCGGCAGGTGTGCGCCTGCAATCCGCGCCCGGTCGCGCAGACGCAGCTGGCGGGCGCGCAGCTGCGGGTCTGGACCGCGCGCGCGCTGCATCAATCCCCGGCGCTCCACGAACCGCCCGGCACGGTGCTCGGGCTCGAGGACCAGAGTCTCCTGGTGGCCTGCGGTGAGGGCGTGCTGGCGATCGAGACGCTGCAGAGCGCCGGCCGGCGAATGCTCGGCGCCAGCGATTTCGCCCATGGCCATGAGCTGGCCGGGCTGACTCTCGGGTGAGCGTGCAGCCGGAAGGGGCAGCTCGCAGGGCGCCGGGCCAGGCGGCGCAGGTGCTCAGTGCCGCGGCGCGCGCCCTGGGCGCCGTGCTCGATGCAGGTGCCAGTGCCGATGCGGCGCTGGCGATGCCCATGGAGGAGACGCTGCGCGCGGCGGTTCGCGCCGTGACCCTGGGCGCGGCGCGCTGGTACCTGCGGCTGGAGCCGGCCGTGTTGCCACTGCTGTCCAGACCTGGCCAGGCCGTCGATCCGCTGCTGTCGGCCCTGCTGGTGTGTGCCGTGCACCAGCTCGAGTATTCCAGCCACGCGGCCGCGACCACCGTGGCGGCGGCGGTCGATGCTGCGCGGCTCCTGGGCCTGGGCAGGGCCGCGGGGCTGGTCAACGCCGTCTTGCGCCGCTACCTGCGCGAGCGCCAGCTGCGGCTCGCGGAGGTCGATCGCAACCTGGCGAGGCGCACGGCGCATCCGGACTGGCTGGTCGATGCGCTGCGGGCCGCCTGGCCCGCCGAGCTGGAGCAGATCCTCGCCGCCAACAACACTCATCCGCCCTTGTGCCTGCGCGTGGACCTGAACCGCGGCACGCGCGCGGCCCATGTGCAGGAACTGGCCGCCGCGGGCCAGACGGGCACTGCGGTCGAGGGGATCGCCACTGCCGTGACCCTGTCCGCACCCGTGCCGGTGGCACAGCTGCCCGGGTTTGAGGCGGGCCGCGTGTCCGTACAGGACTCGAGCGCGCAGCTGGCTGCGATCCTGCTGGCGCCGCGCCCGCACGAGCGGGTGCTCGATGCCTGCGCGGCGCCGGGGGGCAAGAGCGGCGCGCTGCTGGAGCTCGCCGGCGGCACACTCGCGCTCACGGCCCTGGACAGCGACGCCGGACGCCTGCGCCGCGTCGATGACAATCTGCGGCGCCTCGGCCGCGAGGCCCGGCTGGTGCACGCCGACCTGCGCGCCACGCCGCAATGGTGGGACGGCCAGGCCTTCGATGCCATCCTGCTCGACGCGCCCTGTTCCGGCACCGGCGTGATCCGCCGTCATCCGGACATCAAGCTGCTGCGGCGCGTGGGCGACACGGCGGCCTTTGCCGCCACCCAGCTTGCCCTCCTCGAGGCGTGCTGGCCGCTGCTGCGCCCGGGAGGCCGGCTGCTCTACGCCACCTGTTCGGTGCTGCCGGCGGAGAACGAAGCGGTGATCGGCGCCTTCCTGGCCGCCACGCCCGGTGCGCGGGAACTGGAGCTGGCGGCCGCCGCACAGCTCGGCCCGCCGCTGCAGCGGTGCGCGCGGGGCTGGCAGCTGCTGCCGGGGGCGGGCGGCGACGGCTTCTATTATGCTTGCCTGACACGCTGAGAGACCTTAGGTTCGGGGGCATGCATCCGGTCACCACCCTGCTGCGGCTGGCGTTGGCGCTGATGGCGCTGAGCGTGGTGCCTGGTGCGCGCGCCGAGGACCCGCTCGACGGGGAGCTGGAGATCCGTTCGGCCTACGCCGTGCCGAGCCATGGGGTGGTCGTGCTCACCGCGCGCATCGTCTATCCGCAGAGCGAGCAGCTCAGTGCTTCGCTTAGGGATGGGATCACCCTGAGTTTCGACCTCGAATGCATCGTCAGCCGGCATCGCCGCCTGTGGTTCGACGCCGTCGCGGCGGACCTGGTGCGCCGGCGCGAGCTGTCCTACCACGTGGTGACCAGCCGGTATCTGCTGCGCGACGCCGACGGCGGCACGCAGGAATCCTTCCCCACGCTGGCCGCCGCATTGGCGAGCCTCGGCCAGGTGGAGGAGTGGCCGGTCGCCGTGGATTCCCAGCTCCGGAGCGATGAGCAGTGGCAGATCGCGTTGCGCGCCGGCGTGCGGCGCGGACACATGCCCGATGCCCTGCGCATGCTGGTGTTCTGGTCCGACGCCTGGCACCGCACCAGCGAGTGGTACACATGGACCCTCGTACGCTGAAACGCTGGGGCCTGCGGGCCCTCATCCTGCTCGCCGTCGCCGCCGGCCTGTGGGCGTTGCTGCTGCTGGCGCACAGCGCGGAGAATTCCGGCGACTTCAACCGCCGCCAGCCCTGGATCCTGCTGCTCAACAGCTGCGCGGTGATCGCGCTCGGCGTGCTGCTGGCGCGCAAGCTCTGGCAGCTGTACCGCGACTTCCATGACCACGTGCCCGGCTCGCGCCTGACCGTGCGCACGGTCGTCATGTTCGGCTCCCTGGTGGTCGTGCCGCTGCTGATCGTGTACCTGTTTTCACTGGAATTCCTCAATTACGGCATCGACAGCTGGTTTCGCGGCGAGACCCGCCAGGGGCTCAACGACGCGCTGGAGCTGTCGCGTTCGGCCCTCGATCTGCGGCTGCACGAGCAGTCGCGCCGCACCGAGAATTTCGCGCGCGTGATCACGGGCCTGACCGGAACGGAGCTGGCGGTGCGCCTCGACGCCGAGCGGCGCGAGACCCAGGCCGTCGATGTCACCGTCTACGACCGTGGCGGCCGCGCCGTCGCGGTCAGCAGCCGCGCCAGTTCGCTCCTGCCCGCCGCGCCGTCGCCCGAACTGCTGCTGCAGATCGCCGCGGGGCGCAGCTATTTCAGCCTGCAGACCTCCGGGGCGGGACTGGCCCGCATCGTCACCGCCGCGCCGCTGGCGCGCGTGACCAATGTCCCCGCCGGGCGCTTTGTGCTCATCGATTACGAAGTGCCCGCGGAGCTCTCGGGTCTCGCCGACGCGGTCCAGGACGCCTACCTGAACTACGGCGACCTGTCCGCGAGCCGCCAGCCGCTGAAGATCAATTTCATGCTCACCCTCACCCTGGTGCTGCTGATCACGATGCTGGCGGCCGTGTACGGTGCGGTCTGGTCGGCGCAGCGCCTGACCCGGCCGGTGAAGGACCTGATCGCCGGCACCCGCGCGGTGGGCAAGGGCGATTTCGGCACGCGGCTGCAGCTGCCCTCGCGCGACGAGATGGGTTTCCTCGTGCATTCCTTCAACGACATGACCAAGCGCCTGCGGCGTACCAGCGAGGAGGCGGCGATCAGCCGCCAGGCCGTGGAACGCGAGCGCGAGCGCCTGGCGGTGATTCTCTCGCGGCTGTCCAGCGGCGTACTGGTGATCGATGCCGCGCTCCGGCTGCGCAGCGCCAACGAGTCGGCCGGCGCCATCCTCGGCTGCGATTTTGCGGCCGCGGCGGAATTGCCGCTCGCATCCGGTGCCGGCGATGGCACGCTGCTGGGCGGATTTGTCTCCGCTCTGCGGGCCCGGCTCGCCACGGGCGAGCGTGAATGGCGCGAGCAGCTGAGCCTGCGGGATGAGGCCGGACCGCGCGTCCTGCTGTGGGCCTGCACGCCGCTCCCCGACGAGGGGGAGCACAGCGGTCTGGTGATCGTTTTCGAGGACATCACGGCGCTGCTGAATGCGCAGCGCAATGCGGCCTGGGGCGAGGTCGCGCGCCGCCTGGCGCACGAGATCAAGAATCCGCTCACTCCCATCCAGCTTTCGGCCGAGCAACTGCGGCGCAAGCTCCTCGCCGGCCTCGATACCGAGCACGCCCGGCTCCTGGAGCGCGCCACCCGCACGATCGTGCAGCAGGTCGATGCGATGAAGCAGATGGTCAATGCCTTCGGCGACTACGCGCGCACCCCGGAAATGCAGCTGGCGCAGTTCAGCCTCAACCAGCTGGCCGGCGAAGTGGTGGAGCTGTACCGCCTGCAGGACCCGGCGCTGCTCATCAGCCTGGACCTGGACCCTGAGCTGCCTGAAATCGAGGCCGACCGCGGCCGGGTGCGGCAGATTCTGGCCAACCTGCTCAGCAATGGCATCGAGGTGCTGGCCGGCACCAGCGGTGGCGCCATCACGGTACGCACCCGCTGGCTCAAGGTGGGCAAGCCGGCGCAGGCCGAAATCACGGTGAGTGACAACGGGCCCGGCTTCCGCGAGGATATCCTCCGCAGGGCCTTCGAGCCCTATGTCACGAGCAAGGCGCGCGGTACAGGCCTGGGGTTGGCGATCGTGCAGCGCATTGTCGAGGAACACGGGGGCAGGATCACGGCCGAGAATCTGGCCGGGGGCGGCGCGCGGGTGCGCGTGCTGCTGCCCGCCGCGGTAGACAAGCGCACGGAGTTGCGGAGGGAGCGAGCATGAGTGCCAGCCGGATCCTCGTCGTCGACGACGAAGCGGACATTCGCCGCCTGCTGCAGGAAATTCTCAGCGAGGAAGGACACGACGTGGACGTGGCCGCCGACGCGGTGCAGGCGCGCGCCGCCCGCGCACGCACCGCGCCCGACCTGGTGCTGCTCGACATCTGGATGCCCGATACCGACGGCATCACCCTGCTGCGCGAATGGTCTGGCGATGCGCGCCATGATTGTCCGGTGGTCATGATGTCCGGGCACGGTACCGTCGAGACCGCGGTCGAGGCCACGCGCCTCGGTGCCTTCGATTTCATCGAGAAACCCCTGTCGCTCGCCAAACTCCTGCCGACCGTCAAGCGCGCGCTGGACGCGCGGCGCACGCGCCAGTCCGGTGGCTTCAGCAGCGCGCGTACGGCCGCGCCTTTGCAGGGCCGCAGCCGCATCGCCCAGCAGCTGCGCTCCGAGCTGCTGCGCCTCGCCGCCTATCCCGCCCCGCTCCTGCTCATCGCCGAGCCCGGCAGCGAAACGGAAGCGCTGGCGCGATTCGTGCACCAGTCCGGCCCGCGCGCCGCGGGCCCCTTTCACAGCTGGAACCCGCGCGCGCTGCAGGCCGATCAGGCCGCGACGGCGCTGCTCGGGAGCCGCGGTCAGCCCGGGCTCATCGACCAGGCCAATGGCGGCACCCTTTATATCGGCGATGCCGAGGAGCTGCCCGAGAGCGCGCGCGGGCTGCTGGCCGGGATCCTCGAGACGGGCAGCTATGTGCGCAACGGGGGCGGGCAACCCGTCAAGTGCGACGTGCGCTTCATCGCCACCGCCCTGCCCGGCATCGAGGCGCGCGCCGGTGGCGCCAGCATCGGCCGCGACCTGTACGCGCAGCTGTCGGTCCTGCCGCTGCGCGTACCACCGCTCCGTGAGTACGCCGAGGACGTGCCCGAGCTGCTGCGCCAGTGCACCGACCAGCTCACCGCCGGCGAACAACTGCAATTCCGCCGCTGCAGCGTCGCGGCGCAGAACCGCCTGCGCAATTACCCCTGGCCCGACAATCTGCGCGAGCTGCGCAATCTGCTGCGCCGGCTGCTGCTGCGCGGCGGGAGCGAGGAGATTTCCCTCGAGGAAGTCGAGGGCGAACTGGCCGCGCAGGCACCGATCGACGCGCCCCTGGTCAAGCAGGACCTGCTGTCACTGCCGATGCGCGAGGCGCGCGAGCACTTCGAGCGCGCCTACCTGCAGCAGCAGCTGCAGCTGTGCGGCGGCAAGGTCGGGCTGCTCGCCAAGCGCGTCGGCATGGAGCGCACGCACCTGTACCGCAAACTCCGCTCCCTCGGCATCGAGATCAGCCACGGCGCGGAGGAATGAGCGGGGACGGCCCTTTTGGAACCAGGCGTCCTGCCTGGCCACCGGCAGAAATCGTGCGGGTGCGGTATTCGGCTCTTGTCCCGACGCGTCCGCTCTACGCCGAGCAACCGGCAAGCGGAACCGGATAACGGCGCGAACTCGCGCTGCCATGGCATGACTCGGGCGGCACCCTGCGGCAGGGCTTCCGCTACGAGACTGAGAGCTGAGCGATGAACGGACGTGTGGCATTGGTTACGGGCGGAGGCCGGGGCATCGGGCGGGAGGCGGCGCTGCTGCTGTCGGCAGCGGGGGCGCGTGTGATGGCCGTGGCACGCAGCGCGACGGAACTGGCGGCCCTTGGCCTCGAATACATAGTGGCCGACCTCGGCACCGACGCGGGTTGCGCTCTGGCCGTTACCGAGACCGAGCGACGACTGGGGCCGATCGATGTGCTGGTCGTGAACCACGGCATCGGCTCCTCCCACGAGCGGCTGGTGTGGGAGCAGGATCCCGCGGTCTGGCGCGAGACGATGCGCATCAACCTCGACGGACCGTTCGAGCTCGCGCGGCTGACGGTGGGCGGCATGTGCAAGCGCGGCTTCGGCCGGCTGGTATTCACCAGTTCGACCGCCGGCGAGAAAGCGGAACGCTCCGGCAGCGC
>DASWFL010000208.1:0-3823 GCA_036394255.1 Steroidobacteraceae bacterium | reverse complement strand
GACCGGCACCGGACATGACTGAACTGGGGGCGGCCGGCGAGCGACAGGTCTCGCAGGCCACTCATGACGAATGGGCGTACGACACCGGCCGGGCCCTGCCCCGCTCCTGCGACGTACTCATCGTCGGCGGCGGTATTGTTGGGGTCTCGGCCGCGTACCACCTCGCGCGCAAAGGCTTGTCGGTCGTGCTGTGCGAGAAAGGACGTATCGCCGGCGAGCAGTCAGGGCGCAACTGGGGCTGGGTACGCCAGCAGGGACGCGACGCGCGCGAGCTGCCCCTGATGATTCACAGCATGCAGATATGGCGTGGCCTCGCCGCGGAACTCGGCGAGGATCTGGGCTTCACGCAGGGCGGCTGCCTGTACCTGGCGGAATCCCCCGCGGAGCTGGCCCACTTCGAAGCCTGGCTTGCCACGGCGGCCCACCATCAACTCGGCTCGCGCCTGCTGAGCGCCGCACAAGTCGGTTCGGTTCTTGACGCACCTCAGGCTCGCTGGCTCGGTGCGCTCCATACGCCGAGTGACGGCCGCGCAGAACCCAATCGGGTGGCGCCGGCTCTTGCCCGCGGTGCGGCGAGCGCGGGCGCGCACATTTTCACGCAATGCGCGGTGCGGGGGATCGAGCGCAGCGCCGGCCGGGTCCACGGGGTGGTCACCGAGCACGGTGTCATTCGCACCGAAGCGCTGGTCTGCGCCGCCGGTGCCTGGACCAACCTGCTGTGCGGCTCGTTCGGCGTCGATGTGCCACAGCTGACGGTCAAGGGCACGGTCGCGCGCCTGTCGCCGACCCGCAAGATTCTGGAGGGAGAGGCCTACTCCAACCGCGTCGCCATCCGCCGCCGCGCCGACGGCGGCTATACCGTAGCGCACGGGAGCCTGCTCGTGCATTCATTGGTGCCAGCGAGCCTGCGGTACGCGCGCAAGTTCTGGCCGTCGCTGATACAGGAACGCAGTACGGTCCGGCTGCGAGTCGGGAAGGATTTCCTCACCGCGCTGCGCCAGCCGCGGCGCTGGGACCTGGCGAAACCCTCTCCGTTTGAGCGCGAACGGATCCTGAATCCGGCACCGGATGCCACTGTGCTGGATCTAATTCGAACCGGGCTGAGGTTCTCCTTCCCGGAAATCAGCGACGCGCCGATTGCCGAAGCGTGGGCAGGCATGATCGAAAGCTCACCCGATGTGCTGCCGATTCTCTCCGGAGTCGACGAGGTACCGGGCCTGTTTGTGGCGACGGGTTTCAGTGGCCACGGCTTTGGAATCGGACCTGGTGCGGGAGCCGTGGTCGCAGAACTGGTGCGGGGTGCCACACCCGCCGTGGCGCTGGACGCGCTCCGGTTGCGCCGCTTCTTCGATGGCTCAGTAATACTTCCGGGCCCGTCTATATAGAATGCATCGAGAACAAAGGACGGCCCCTTGCGCTTTGACGCCATCGTAGTCGGTGCGGGTCACAACGGCCTGACTGCGGCCGCCTATCTGGCGCGGGCCGGGTTGCGCGTGCTCGTGGTGGAGCGGCGCGCCGTCATAGGGGGTTGCGCGGTCACCGAAGAGGTCGACCCGGTGCGTGCGCCCGGCTGCCGGGTCTCAACGGCCTCGTACATCGCGAGCATGCTCCGTCCAGAGGTGATACGCGACCTGAAGCTCGGCTCCTACGGGCTGCGCATGATTGCCTGCGAGCCGGGCGTGCAGGTCGCCTATGAAGATGCCACCGTCGCTGCCTGGTGGAACGATCTGGCGCGCATGCGCAGCGAACTGGAAGGATTCGCACCGCGCGATGTCGAGCCATTCTTTGCTGCCCAGCGTGAGCTGCACCGCCTGGCGCATTACCTCGAGCCCTACTTCATGGAGGCGCCGCCGGACACGCAGGCCAGCGGATGGCGCAAGGCCTGGCAGGGGCTGCGCCTGGCGGGCCGCATACGCCGCCTCAGCGGCAGCGAACTGGCTGAGCTGACCAGCCTGCTCACTGGTTCGCTGGCCCAGTATCTCGAGCGGCGCTTCAGCTCTGAGAAACTCAAGCGCCTGATTCTCGCCAACAGCGTCTACGGCAAGCACGGCGGCCCCTGCCAGGCGGGCACGTCGATGGGCCTGATTTTCCACATGCTGACGGGCGGCGACGCGCGTCAGCCGGGCTTCCAGGGCCATGTGATCGGCGGCATGGGCGCGATCAGCGCGGCCATGGGTCGCGCCTGCGCTGATCTGGGCGTGGAGATTCGCACCCAGGCGAGCGTGCGGCAGATCAACCAGAGCGGTGGCCGGGTGCGCGGCGTGACGCTCGATTCCGGCGAGGACCTGGACGCGCCGCTCGTCGTCTCCAATGCCGATCCCAAGCGTACCTTTCTGAGTCTGCTGGCATCGACGGACCTGGACGCAGATTTTCGCCGGCGCGTCGCCGCCATTCACATGGCCGGCCCCTGTGCCAAGGTCAACTACGTGCTGGCCGAGGAGCCGCGTATCGCCGGCATGCCGCGCGATCGATCCGCGCCCGAGCGCTCGTTCTTCACACTGGTGCCCACAATCCAGGGCGCCGAGGACTGCTACCACGCGGCGCAGCGCGGCGAGATCAGCGAAGCGCTGTGGGTCGATTGCGTGCTCGCCAGCAATGTCGATCCGACGCTCGCCCCGGCGGGACGCCACATGCTGACCTGCTTCGTGCAGTACCTGCCCTGGCGGCCGACGGCCGGCAGCTGGGATCAGTTGCGCGAGCCCTTCGGCGATCAGGTCACGCGCATCATCGGCCGCTACGCGCCGAACATGCCGGCCAGCGTCGTGGCGCGCTGCGTCCTCACGCCGCTCGATCTGGAGACCCGCTTCGGCATCACCGAAGGCAATATTTTTCACGGTGATCTGTCGCTGGCGCAGATGTTCCACATGCGCCCATTGCCCGACTGCAGCCAGTACCGCACGCCGATCCGCGGCCTGTACCTGTGCGGCGCCGGCACTCATCCGGGAGGCGGGGTGACCGGCGCCCCGGGCCACAATGCCGCCCACATGATCCTGAAGGATCGCACACGGAGAATGACATGAAGACGCCTCTGCTGGCTGCCCTCGCCACCCTGCTGGGCGCGAGCTCCGCCGCTTCCAGCACAACGCTGCTGGTGGGTCAGGCGCCGCTGACACCCGACACCGGTTCGGTCGCCGTGCACTGCGGTGCGCTGATTGACGGCACGTCCGACTCCGCACGCCGCGATGTCACGGTGACGATACGCAACGGGCGGGTGGAATCGCTCCAGGACGGCCGGCACGCGGCCGGCGATCTGCCGTTTCTGGAATTGGGTGCCTACACCTGCCTGCCCGGGCTGATCGACATGCACACCCACCTGACCGACCGGCCTATCGATACGGCCGACCTGAAGGTCTTCTACACACGCAGCCGCGAGAAGCAGCTGACCATCAGCGAGGAGAATGCCGCCGTCACACTGGCTGCCGGGTTTACCACGGTGCGCAACGTCGGCACCTATATCGGCTGGACGGACCGGGACCTGCGCGATGCGATCAATCAGGGCAAGGCGATCGGCCCGCGCATGCAGGTGGTGGGTTATTACCTGACGATACCGGGCGGCGGCGGGGACCTGGTCATACCGGGCATTCCGGAGAAGGACATTCCTCCAGGCGTGCGCATGGGCGTTGCCCACGATGCCGCGGAATTCAGGGCCAAAGCGCAGCTGGCGATCGACGGTGGCGCGGATCTGCTGAAAGTGATCGCCTCCGGCGCGGTGCTGGCCTATGGCGGAGTGCCCGCCGCGCCGGAAATGACCCCGGAAGATATCGCCGGCGTCGCGGCGGTGGCTCACGCCGCCGGCCGCAAACTGGCGGCGCACGCGCACGGC
>DASWFL010000207.1:0-2906 GCA_036394255.1 Steroidobacteraceae bacterium | reverse complement strand
GCTGGCGTTGCGCAGGATGGCCTGCACGTACTCGCGCGTTTCGGTGAAGGGGATCGATTCTACGAACTCCTGCGGGTCGCGATACTTGCCCTGGGCGAGCCACTCATCCACGCGGTCTGATCCGGCGTTGTAGGCGGCGAGGGCGTATTCGAATCCTCCGAACTTGTCGACCATGCCGCGGAAATAGCGCGTGCCCAATTGCAGATTTACTGCGGGCGTGTACAACTGGCTGGCCGTGTACCGCTTCAGCTTTACTTCCTTAGCCACGAGCTTGCCGGTTTTCGGCAGCAACTGCATCAGGCCTACAGCGTTCGCCCGTGAGACTGCATTGGGGTTGAACTCAGACTCCTGCCGGATGAGCGACGCAACCAGATAGGGATCCAAGCCATTCGCCGCGGACCAGCGTTTCAAGTCCGTCCAGAAGGCCTTGGGAAAGAGCGCTTCCCAGTATTTGCGCGGCAGGTCGGGGATGTCGAGCGCGAAATAGTTCGGCGCCGAGTGCTTCATCACCTCAATGGCCTGGTCGTAGTGTCCAGTTTCGTCGTAGAGCTGTGCGGTTTCCGCCGGGCCCCAACTGCCGCCGTCGGCTGCGGCGGCGGCTTGCAATTCACGCACGGCGAAATCCACGAGCCCGCCGTTGCCGAGAAGCTGGGCTTTCTGCACGTGCAACTCGTCGGCCGGTGGTTCTGAATCGGCGACCTTGCCGCTGGCGTCGAGGGGCGGGACGCGATCGAGCAACGGATATTGTGCTGGCGGCTCGGCGGCAGCGGGAAGCTGCTTCATGCGGCCGCGGGCGAGTTCGGCGTAATAGAAATTGCGGTAACGATTCGAGAGCTTCTGATAGAACGCACGCGCCATTGCCGGCTGGTTATCTTCCTCAGCGAGGCGGGCGCGCCAATATAAAGCCGCAGGAGTTTCCGCACCAGAGGGATACAGCGCAATCTGTTCTTCGAAGGCCTTCTTGGCGTCGTCGTTGCGTCCCTGGCGCAAGGTGAGCCATGCCGCTTTCCAATGAACATACGAGGCGCGCGCGCCGGTGGGGAAGCGCTGCTGCGCTTCGCGGAAGGCATCGAGGGCCTGATCGTACTCGTGATGAACGAGATGCAGATTCGCCGAAGAGAGTAGCGCCTGCTCCAGCCACGGACTTGCCGGATCCGCCTGCCGCAGTTCATTGACTGTCCGGTAGAAGGTGTCGTTATCGTTGGCGGCCCAGGCCGCCTGGCCCAGCAGATAGAGGCGGTGGGCATTTGGTTCACCGCTTACACTTCCAAGCAAGGCGAGGACTAGCTTGGCATCGCGGTTCTTGCCGCTGCGGTGCAGGGCGTCGGCGTAAGCGAGTTGCATCGAAGGCTTGTCAGTGGGACTGGCGGCATTCGCCAGGCTGCGATATTCGTCCGCCGCATCGGCGTAACGGTGCTTGGCTATCAACGCGTCCGCGCGGATCTTCAGTTGCGTGACGGTGGGCGGCGGCACCGACGGCAGCTTCTTCAACTCGGCATACGCGCCATCGGCTTCGGTGCTGGTGGGCATCGTGTAATAAATATTCGCCAGAGCTTCGGCCGCCTTGCTGTGCTGGCCGGACGCGGCGTAAGCGCGTCCGAGAGCGAATTCGACATCGGAGCGCACCGGGGTGCGGATCTGTTCCAGCAAAGTTACCGCTTCCCCGGGCTGGCCTTCGAGCAGCAGCGCATCGGCATAGTGGACCTGGGCGTCGCGCACCAGCAGGGAATCGGGATGCGATTTGGCAAAGTCGGCCAGAGTGGCCAGAGCCTGGGCGGTGTGTCCGGTTTGCAGATAGGAATTTCCGAGGTAGTAGTCGACGTAGTCGCCGAGGTCTCCGGCATGAACCTTGGCGCGGTTCAGCGGATCGATGGCCTTGCCGAAGTCTCGATCGAGCACGTGGGCATAGCCTAGAACGAGGAAGGCCAGGGCTCCGGCATCGTCTTTAGCGTGCGTGCGCGCGAAGGACTCTACTCCGGCGTAAGCGGGCTGGGAGCGGTCCTGCAAAAGCTGTTGTGCCATGGGACGCAGGCTGGTCGAGGCCACAAACGCCTGACGCATGCGCCGGACGCGCGGAGAGACTGTGCGCTTGCGCGCGACGGGGCGGCGCTTGGCGGCAGTGGCGCCTTTGCTCGATGTCTTGCCGGAAGTTTTGGGCTTGCTTTGGTCCGGCGATGTTTTGGCGGCGGCCGGTTCGGTTTGACTGGGAGCGGGCGCGGATTGCGGCCACGCCTCTGCTGCCGGGAGCAGCACGCCAAAGCCGCAGAGGGCAGCGGCTGCGAGCACCCACCACTTCATTGAACCTGATCGCACTACGTTTTTTCGTGAAGACACGCTACTGCCAGAGACCCTGCCGCTAAATTTTTTCCCGCCAAACCTAGCGGTGAAAATTCGAACCCATGATGGAGATGTCGTCCTCGGCCAGGCTGCGCAGCAACTCACAATGAAAATAGTCGCCGGTGGCGGCTGCCGTGTTGCCGTAGCGCTTTTGAAAAGTGCCGCGGCTTTTGTCGATATCTTCTTTCAGCCGGTCGTACAAATCTTTGTGACGGCGGCCTTCCGCAACTTTCGCCTGATTGTAGAGCTTGATCTCATCCACCAGCAGGCGGGCGAAGCGCTGCGCCTTGCGGTGGGCGTCGGCATCTTCCGGCGATAGTCCGGCTAACGGATCGGTCGCTGCCGCGGGCGCTGCTCCCGCGCTGGCGTGGGCCGCTGCCACTTCCACAACTTCAGCGGCAGGCTCGGGCTCTGGCGCAGATTTGGCTGGGATGTGCTTGGGCGCGTGGGCCGCGAACGGATCGGAAAACGACGACACGGTCTGCACGGGTGCGGGCGCGCTTGGAACATGACTCATCGCACCGCCATCTTCTCTGGCTTGCGCCTGCTTGCGGAGCGAAGTTACTTCC
>DASWFL010000206.1:0-3641 GCA_036394255.1 Steroidobacteraceae bacterium | reverse complement strand
TCCGAAGTTCTTCGACTCCGATCGCTTCGCCGTGCCGGAACTGAAGCGTGTGCTCAAGGCCAAGGCCGTGCTGTGTTCCGGGCTGCGCCTGTCCTACAGCAACGAGGCGAGCGGCGAGCATGAGGAATGGTTCTACACCGGACACCTGGGCGAGTACCTGACGGAGCTGCTCGAGAAGTACGAGCGCCTGCCCGGCGAGCCGGTCACCGGCCGCCACGCTTCGGAGCAGGACGTGGTCGAATGGGCGCTCGCCTGGTCGGGCGATGCGCCGCACCTGATTGCCGAGAGTTACGTCAACCTGATCCCCACCGTCGCCGGCGGCACGCACGTGAACGGCCTGCGTTCGGGCATCGTCGATGCCGTCCGGGAGTTCTGCGAGTTCCGCAACCTCCTGCCGCGCGGCATCAAGCTGGCGGCCGAGGACGTCTGGGACCGCGCCTGCTACGTGCTCTCGATCAAGCTGCGCGACCCGCAGTTTGCCGGCCAGACCAAGGAGAAGCTCAGCTCGCGCGAAGCCGCGGCGCTGGTCGAGACGCACGCGCGCGATGCCATGGGGCTGTGGCTCAACCAGCACCCCGAAGCCGGCGAAGGGATCGCCCAGTTTGCCATCGCCAACGCCCAGGAGCGGCTGCGCGCGGCGCAGCGCATCAGCCGCAAGCGCGCCGTGAACGGACCGGCGCTGCCGGGCAAGCTCGCCGACTGCACCAGCCAGGATCCGGCCCGCTCGGAGCTGTTTCTCGTCGAAGGCGATTCGGCCGGCGGTTCCGCCAAGCAGGCCCGCTCCAAGGATTTCCAGGCCATCATGCCCTTGCGCGGCAAGATCCTGAACACCTGGGAACTCGAGCCCGGCGAGATCGGCAGCTCGCAGGAGGTGCATGACATCAGCGTCGCGATCGGGGTCGATCCGGGCTCGGCGGACCTGTCCGGCCTGCGCTACCACAAGATCTGCATCCTCGCGGACGCCGACTCGGACGGCCTGCATATCGCGACGCTCCTGTGCGCGCTGTTCCTGCGCCACTTCCGTCCGCTGGTCGCGCACGGCCACGTCTATGTCGCGATGCCGCCGCTGTACCGCGTCGATGCCGGCAAGCAGGTGCTCTATGCGCTGGATGACGCGGAGCGCGATGCGCTCCTGCAGCGGCTCGCGGCCGAGCATACCCGCGCCAAACCCGTCGTCACGCGCTTCAAGGGCCTGGGCGAGATGAATCCGGCGCAGCTGCGCGAATCGACCATCGATCCGCTCACCCGCCGGCTGGTGCAGCTCACGATCGCGGCGCGCGACAACAGCGACTCGCTCATGGACATGCTGCTGGCGAAGAAGCGTGCCGGCGATCGGCGCGAGTGGCTGGAGCAGAGCGGCAACCTGGCGGAGATCGTGCCGTGACGGCCCGCGGCAGGACCGGGCCGGTGCGCGCTTGAAATCCCAGGAACTGAATTTCGAGGGCGTCGAGCAGCGCCCGCTGTCCACCTTCACCGAGAAGGCGTACCGCGATTACTCCATGTACGTCATCCTCGACCGCGCGCTGCCGGCACTGGGCGACGGGCTCAAGCCGGTGCAGCGGCGCATCGTCTACGCGATGAGCGAACTGGGCCTGTCCGCGGCGGCCAAGCACAAGAAGTCGGCGCGCACGGTGGGCGATGTGATCGGCAAGTTTCATCCGCACGGCGATGCCGCCTGCTACGAGGCCATGGTGCACATGGCGCAGGAGTTCTCCTACCGCTACCCGCTGGTGGACGGGCAGGGCAACTGGGGCTCGGCCGACGATCCGAAATCCTTCGCGGCGATGCGCTACACCGAATCGCGCCTGACGCGTTACGCGGACCTGCTGCTCGATGAGCTGGGCGACGGGACGGTCGACTGGGGTCCGAATTTCGACGGCACCCTGGAAGAGCCGCTCCTGCTGCCGGCACGGCTCCCCAACCTGCTGCTCAACGGCGCCTCCGGCATCGCCGTGGGCATGGCGACCGACATCCCGCCGCACAACCTGCGCGAGATCGCCGCGGCCTGCCTGCACCTGCTCGACGAGCCGGAAGCGACGACCCGTGCCCTGCTGAAGCACGTCAAGGGACCGGACCTGCCCACCGGCGCGGAGATCATCTCGAACCGCAGCGAGCTAGTGGAATTCTACAACTCGGGTTCGGGCAGCTACCGCGCGCGCGCGCTGTGGGAGCAGGAAAAGGAGAGCGGCTACATCGTGATCACGCAGCTGCCCTACCAGGTGTCAGGCAGCAAGGTGCAGGAGCAGATTGCGCAACAGATGCGCGAGAAGAAACTGCCCATGATCGAGGACATCCGCGACGAGTCGGACCACGAGAACCCGACCCGGCTGGTGATCGAGCCGCGTTCCAACCGCGTCGATGTCGTGCAGCTGATGGCACACCTGTTCGCGACCACGGACCTGGAGCGCAGCTACCGGGTCAATCTCAATGTCATCGCGCTCGACGGGCGCCCACGGGTCTGTGGCCTGAAGGAACTGCTGGCCGAATGGCTGGAGTTCCGCCGCCGCACGGTACGGCGCCGCCTGGAATTCCGGCTCGACAAGGTGGCGCGCCGCCTGCACCTGCTGGACGGCCTGCTCATCGCGTACCTGAATCTCGACGAGGTGATCCGCATCATCCGGCGCGAGGAAGAGCCGAAACCGGTGCTGATGAAGCGCTTCAAGCTCAGCGCCGAACAGACCGAGGCCATCCTCGAGACCAAGCTCCGTCACCTGGCAAAACTGGAGGAACTCAAGATCCGCGAGGAACAGGAACAGCTGAGCGCGGAGCGCACGGAGCTGGAGGCCCTGCTGGCCAGCAAGGCCAGGCTGACGAAGCTGATGCGCAGCGAGATTGCCGCCGATGCCGCGGAATACGGCGATGAGCGGCGCACCCGCCTGGTCGAACGTGAGGCCGCGCAGGCCATCGAGGCCACCGACCTGCTCGCCAACGAGCCGGTCACGATCGTGCTGTCCACGGGTGGCTGGGTGAGGGCGGCGAAGGGGCACGACATCGATCCGCGCACGCTCACCTACAAGACCGGGGACGCCTTCCAGGCCGCAGCGCGGGGACGCAGCACCCAGGCGGCCCTGTTCGTCGACACCACGGGCCGCGCCTACAGCCTCGCTGCGCACAGCCTGCCCTCCGCCCGCGGAGCCGGCGAGCCGCTGTCCGGGCGGCTCGATCCTCCGGACGGCGCACGCTTTGCCGGCGTGCTGATCGGCGAGCCCGCGGACCTGTGGCTGCTGGCAACCGATGCCGGCTTCGGCTTCACGGTGCGCCTGGCGGAACTGCAGTCCCGCAATCGCGCCGGCAAGGCCGTGATCAACGTGAGCGAGGGCGCCGTGGTGCTGCCGCCGGTGCCGGTGCCGCAGCCCGATGCGCTCGTGGCCGCGCTCAGCAGCGAAGGACGCCTGCTGGTGTTTCCGGTCGCCGAAGTACCGGAACTGCCGCGCGGCAAGGGTAACAAGCTGTTCGGCATTCCCGGCAAACGGGCCCAGGCGCGCGAGGAACTGATGAGTGCGGTGGCCGTGGTCGGCGCCGGACAGGCCCTGCGCGTCTATTCGGGCGAGCGCCAGATGACGCTGAACGCCTCAGATCTCGGGCATTACCGGGGCGAGCGCGCGCAACGCGGCGCCGTGCTGCCGCGTGGCTGGCGTACG
>DASWFL010000205.1:0-2445 GCA_036394255.1 Steroidobacteraceae bacterium | reverse complement strand
CATGTCCGGTGACGTGCTGCAGGGACAGTCCCGGCAATTGAAAATCTGTTGCCGCGGCAAGAACAGGCCCACTCTGCCGCACGCTCGCTGCGGGGTTACCATCGTCAATCGCCGGCCGGCGCTCAAGAGAGTCTGACGGGCAGGCGGCCGAGGCCCAGGAGGCCTGTCATCCTCGTCTTTCAGGTACGTAAATTCCCTGAGGGGGCGGCAGCGCCAGACTGTTACATTCTAGCCTGAAGGAGCGTTGACCCTTGGCGGGAGCGAGCCCTCCTTCATCGGGTTTAATACCATGACGGCGGTGGACCGCCCGTACCAATTGAACGGGCCCGCCGATTATCGGGAGGCGGCTTGCCGGGAGGGTATTGCGGGTGAGGAAAACCAATAGGTGGCAGGCGATGCGCGGCATGATTGCGCGCGACATCACGCTGGCGTTGGCACTCAAGCTGGCGCTGCTCGGCGCGCTCTTTGCCCTGTTCGCTGGACCGGCGTTTCGGCCCGAAAGTGATGCGGCGGCAACTGCCGCGGCCGTGGCGGGGACCGCCAGTAATGGAGCGCCCAATCAATGACGAACTCAACGCTGCTGGAGCTGTCGCGCTGGCAATTTGCCGTGACGGCCATGTACCACTTCCTGTTTGTGCCCCTGACCCTTGGGCTCTCGATCCTGATCGCGATCATGGAGAGCGTATTCGTGATGACCGGCCGCGCGATTTGGCGCGACATGACGAAGTTCTGGGGCACACTGTTCGGCATCAACTTCGCGATGGGTGTGGCCACCGGCATCACGATGGAGTTCCAGTTTGGCACCAACTGGGCCTATTTCTCGCACTACGTCGGCGACATCTTCGGAGTGCCCCTCGCCATCGAGGGCCTCATGGCCTTCTTCCTGGAGGCAACATTTATCGGCCTTTTTTTCTTCGGATGGGATCGCCTTTCGCGCCTCCAGCATCTGACCGTGACCTGGTTGGTGGCGATCGGCAGCAATCTGTCGGCCCTGTGGATATTGATCGCCAATGCCTGGATGCAGAACCCGGTGGGAGCCAGGTTCAACCCGGACTCGATGCGCATGGAGCTGCAGTCGATTTCCGCCGTGATCTTCAACCCGGTGGCCCAGTCGAAATTCGTGCATACGGTCAGCGCCGGCTATGTGACGGGCGCGCTGTTTATGCTCGCCATCAGTGCCTGGTTTCTCCTCAGGGGACGCCATTTGGAGTTTGCGCGTCGATCGGCCACGGTTGCCTTGAGTTTTGGATTGGCCTCGGCGCTCTCCGTCGTGGTGCTCGGCGACGAGAGCGGCTATACCGCCAATCAGCACCAGAAGATGAAGATTGCAGCGATGGAGAGCATGTGGCACACCGAGCCGGCGCCGGCGCCATTCGTGTTATTTGGATTGCCCGACGAAGGCAATAAATCCACCAGCGCGGAGATCAAAGTGCCATGGATGCTGGGACTGATCGTGACCCGGTCCACCGACAAGGAGGTTCAGGGCATCTACGAGCTGGTCGCGGTGGCCCGCCAGCGCATCGAGAACGGGATTCCAGCCTACTCTGCCTTGCAGACTCTGAGGGCCGATCCGAAGAATGCAGCCGCGCGCCGCGTGCTGGAGGCCCGGGCCGCGGACCTGGGTTACGCGTTGTTGCTGCGCCGCTACGTGCCGGACCCGGCCCATGCGACACCGGCACAGATTGACCGGGCGGCCTGGGACACCGTGCCCTCGGTGACCTGGTTATTCTGGTCCTTCCGCGTCATGGTGGGCCTTGGATTTTTCTTCATCGCCCTTTTCACCTACGGTTTCTACCAGGCCATGCGTCGGCGTTGCGACGCGCACCCGTGGTTCCTGCGACTCGCGCTGTGGAGTCTGCCGATGCCGTGGATCGCCGCGGAACTCGGTTGGTTTGTTGCTGAGCACGGCAGGCAGCCGTGGGCCATCGAAGGCGTACTTCCGACATTTCTGGCGGTCTCGCCCATCGCGGCGTCGAACGTCGTGTTGAGCCTGTGCGGATTCGTGCTCTTCTACTCGGTACTGGCGGTCATTGACGTCTATCTGCTCGTCAAATACATCCGCCTCGGTCCCGCTCGTCCGGCTGAGGGGGTGCGCCATGTTTCTTGAGTTCGCGACTCTCAAGTTCATCTGGTGGCTGCTGCTGGGAGTACTGCTCGTCGGCTTCGCCGTAATGGACGGATTCGATCTTGGAGTCGGTATCCTGCTGCCCTTTCTGGGGCGCACCGACTCTGAGCGTCGGGTGATCATCAACACGGTGGGTCCCGTGTGGGAGGGCAACCAGGTTTGGCTGATCCTCGGCGGGGGCGCGATTTTCGCGGCATGGCCGGCGCTGTATGCGGCCAGCTTCTCCGGCTTCTACCTGGCGATGCTGCTGGTACTCGCAGCCCTCATCGTGCGGCCGGTAGGCTTCAAGTTTCGCAGCAAGATGCCTCAGGCACGGTGGC
>DASWFL010000204.1:0-1771 GCA_036394255.1 Steroidobacteraceae bacterium | reverse complement strand
CCCTTTACATAAGCCGTCCTCCGCCTCCGGCACGGCACCCGACAGGAAGGCGCAGGCCGACTTCAACCCCGGAAACCCGAAGGCACGCCGGTGGCGCGCCAGACGCACCTCCCCGAGATCGGCAGCCGGCACGATCAGGTCATGACCGGCACGGGCGGCGTGCGCCGCGGCGAGCAGCAGGCCGCGCACCGCTCGCAGTTCGCCGCCCAGGCCCAGCTCCCCATAGCACTCCGGCTGCAGGTCGGAACGCAGGCGCAGTTGCCCGCTCGCGACCAGCAGGGCCAGGGCCACGGGCAGGTCATAGCGACCGCCCTCCTTGGCGAGTTCGACGGGTGCGAGGTTTACGGTGATGCGGCCCGGCGGAAACTCATAGCCGGCATTCAGGATCGCGGAGCGCACCCGTTGGCGGCTTTCGCGCACCACCGGCGCGGGAAGACCCACGATGCTGAAGCCCGGCAGGCCGCTGCCCAGGTGGGCCTCGATCTGCACGAGCGGCGCGTCCAGCCCGAGCTGCGCGCGACTCAGGATCTGCGCCACGCCCACCGCTGCCCTCGCTTGAGCGCTGCGGGGCTAGTCCGATACAGGCGGTAGCGATTGCTGCAGCTGCTGCAGGCGCTCTTCCAGCGCCCCAAGGCGCGCCTCGAGTTGTGCGATGCGCTCGCGGGAGCGCTCGAGCACTTTGCTCTGCACGTCGAACTCGCTGCGCGAGGTCAGATCGAGGCGCCCGGCCGCGCTTTGCAGGACCGCCCTGAAGTTGGCCTCGAGGTCGGCGCGCATGCCGTCGAGCGCGGCAGGGAGCCCCGCGACGAAGCGCCGGGCCATTTCTTCCATCTGTGTGCCTTCCATCGCCGTCTCCCTGGAGTCGAGTTGCTCTGAAACTGCGCGTCGAGCCGCGCACGCCGTCTACATTGGTGCAACGGGCGCCCCGCGCCGTCCGCCGAAGGCCGAATCGCCCGCCTGCAGCCGTGGCACGGATTCTGCACATAGGCTCCGGCGCCCTTCGCTGTTTACGGAAGGATACGCGCACCCTCGCAAGACCGGAATACGGGATTCAGGGTCGTTCGTTGAGAAACGCTTTGATGAAGATCATTACGGCATTCGTCCGGCCGTTCAAGCTGGACGAATTGCGCAACGCAATCGCCCAGCTGGGTGTGCAGGGCGTAACCGTGACTGAGGTGCATGAAATTGAGTTCGGACCGCGCCACAAGGTCGAGATCGCCGTCGATGCCGCCGTCGCGGAGCCGGTTGTGGAGGCCATCGCGAACGTGTCGCGTACGGCACGGCCCGGGGACGGTCTCATCCTGGTCGCGCACCTCGAACAGGCCATCCGCATCCGTACCGGAGAAATCGGCACGGCCGCTACATGAAACTGAAGCTGGGAGTCGCAAGTATGCGCATTGAAGTGTTGAGGAAGTTACCTGGGCTTGACGGGCGGGCGATCGCCGGAGCTCTCACCTGGCTGTTGCTGGCCCTCGGACCCCTGCAAGCCGTGCCGGCAGTGGCGGATGAAGCCACATCGAGTGCCGCACCGGCCGCCGCCGCGGCGGCACCGGCCGCGCCTGCAAGTGCTCCGGCAGGAGCCGAAGCAACCGCGGCGCCGGCAGCCGCGGCGCCAGCGCCGACCGCGCCCTTCACCGTGACCAATGACAAGATCAATTCGGGCGACACGGCCTGGATGCTCACCTCAATGGCCCTGGTGCTGCTGATGACCATCCCCGGCCTGGCGCTCTTCTACGGCGGCATGGTTCGCAAGAAGAACGTGCTTTCAACG
>DASWFL010000203.1:0-1919 GCA_036394255.1 Steroidobacteraceae bacterium | reverse complement strand
CGCCGCAGCTACCAATGCAGCTCAGCCGCCGCCGCGGGTGCCGCCCTTGATGCCCCCCGCCGTCAGCTCGGCCGGGTCGAGCAGGCGGGCGAGCTGCTCGGGCTTGAGATCCGTCATTGCGGCCGCCACTTCCCGGATCGGCTTGCCTTCGGCGTAAGCACGCTTGGCAATAGCCGCACCTTTCTCATAGCCGATGACGGGATTGAGCGCCGTCACCAGAATCGGATTGCGCTCGAGCGCCTCGGACAGCCGCTCATGATTCACCTTGAACCCGGCGATGGCCGTGTCGGCGAGCAGCCGTGCGGCGTTGGCCAGCAAGCGGATACTCTCGAGCAGGTTCCAGGCGATGACCGGCAGCATGACATTGAGCTGGAAGTTGCCTGACTGGCCGGCGATCGTGATGGCCGCATCGTTGCCGATGACCTCGGCCGCAACCATGGCAGTGGCCTCCGGGATCACAGGGTTGACCTTGCCCGGCATGATGCTGCTTCCGGGCTGGAGGGCCGGCAGGACAATCTCGCCGAGGCCCGCGAGCGGACCGCTGTTCATCCAGCGCAGATCATTGGCAATCTTCATCAGGCTGACGGCGAGCACCTTGAGTTGGCCTGACAGCTCGACCGCGGCATCCTGCGCCGACAGTGACTCGAAATAATTGCGGTTGGGCAGGAAGGCGATGCCCGTGAGCGCCGCGAGCGCGCGGCAGAACTCCGTGCCGAAGCGCGGGTGTGCGTTGATGCCGGTGCCGACCGCAGTGCCGCCCTGCGCCAGGCACAGCAGTCGTGGTTCCACTGCGCGCAGTCGCGCCACGCCGTTCTCGATCTGGGTACGCCAGCCCGATAGTTCCTGTGCGAGCGTGACCGGCATGGCATCCATCAGGTGCGTGCGGCCCGTCTTGACCACTGACGCGAAGTCGGCCTCCCGGGCAGTGATCACCGCCGCCAGGTGCTCGAGCGCCGGCAGGAGTTGTTCACGCAGCAGCAGCTCGGCGCTCACATGGATGGCGGTCGGGATCGCGTCGTTGCTGCTCTGGCTCATGTTGACGTGATCGTTCGGATGCACCGCAGGCGCAGTGCGCACGGCCAGATGCGCAATCACCTCGTTGGCGTTCATATTGGTGCTGGTGCCCGATCCGGTCTGGAAGACGTCGATCGGAAAGTGGCGGTCATGGGTCCCGTCGGCGACCTCCCCTGCCGCCGCTGCAATGGCGGTGGCGAGCGCCGGATCGAGCAGTCCGAGGCTGGCATTGGCCATGGCCGCGGCCTGCTTGATCAGCGCCAGAGCGCGAATGAACGCCCGCGGCAGGCGCCGGCCGCTGATCGGGAAATTGTTTACCGCGCGCTGGGTCTGCGCACCCCACAGGGCGTCGGCAGGTACTTTGAGCTCACCCATGCTGTCACGCTCGATGCGGTATTCACTCGGCTTCATCCAACTTGACTCCAGGCGCACCGGGCGGCGCCCGCGGCCCACGGCAGGCGCTTCCTAAGCGGGTGCATGCGCTACAATCGCAATTCTAACCTCGCGCGTTGCCCACTGCATGGATCAAACCCGCCTGCTGGCCATTTCTCCGGTCGATGGCCGCTACGCGGCGGCGGCCGAGCCCCTGCGCGCACTGTTTGCCGAGTCCGGGCTGATCCGGGAACGGATCCGTGTCGAGGCCGCGTGGCTGCTGGAATTAGCGCAGGCGCAGCCGCAGCTGCCCGGCGCAGCGCTCGCCGCACCGGTGCGCGCGCGCGCCGAAGCACTGGCCCGCGACCCCGGTTCCGCCGCGGCCCTGGCCGTCAAGCAGATCGAGGCGCGGATCAACCATGACGTCAAGGCGGTCGAATACTACGTGCGCGAGGAGCTGGCCGGGGCGGGCGCGAGCGCGGCAACGCTGGAGCTGGTGCACTTTGGCTGCACCTCCGAGGATCTCAACAACC
>DASWFL010000202.1:0-1828 GCA_036394255.1 Steroidobacteraceae bacterium | reverse complement strand
CCGTGGGCGCGTTCCTTGCCGCGGTAGCTCTTGAGGGCGGCGACGAGATATTCCGGGTGCTGGCCGACCAGCTTGGGCACGCTGTAGGTCGGGTAGACGTTCTTGTAATCGTCGATGCCGTGGCAGCCGAGGCAGGTATAGCCGATCTGCTTGCCGCGCTGGGCGTCGCCGCCGGCCTGCGCCGTGACCGCCGCAGCCAGCGCCAGCGTCACCACCGCCAGCCTGAGCACCGCGACCCGGACCGGGGACATCGACATCGAGCTCATGATCGGACTCCGCAGTAACCGGGCGCGGCCCGCCGTAAAATGGCCGCAAAGTGTACGGATTCACCGCCGGATTTGCCACTGCATGATCGCCCTGATCCAGCGCGTCACGACGGCCCGGGTGCAGGTCGCAGGCCGCACCCAGGGCGAAATCGGCGCGGGCCTGCTGGCCCTGATCGGCGTGGAGCAGCATGACGGCCCTGCCCAGGCCCAAAGACTCCTGGAGCGCATGCTCGATTACCGCGTGTTCGCCGACGCCGCCGGCCGCATGAACCGATCGCTCCGCGACACGGCGGGCGGTCTGCTGCTGGTCCCGCAGTTCACCCTGGTGGCCGACACCACCTCGGGCAATCGCCCGGGTTTTTCCCGCGCGGCCGCGCAGGCGGAGGCCCGCGCCCTGTTCGAGCTGCTGCTGGGCGCCGCGCAGGCCGCGCACGCGCCGGTGGCGGCGGGGATGTTCGGCGCCCACATGGAGCTCACGCTGACCAACGACGGCCCGGTGACCTTCTGGCTGGCGGTACCGCCGGCCGCGACTGCACCGGAAGCGTGATGGCCAGGCCAATTGGCGCGCCATGGCTGCGGCCAGGCTGCCAGTTCGCCTATCATCGTGGCTCAGTCAAATCCGGCTTAGGCCTTAGGAGTCCACCATGGACCTGTTTTCGCCACGCCATCTGCTGATCATCCTGGTGGTCGTACTGCTGGTATTCGGCACCAAGAAACTGCGCAGCATTGGTTCGGACCTGGGCGCGGCGGTCCGCGGCTTCAAGAAATCCATGAACGAGGGCGAGCAGGAACAGCAGACCGCACAGAAACAGTTGCCCGCCGGCGCCAAGGACGCGGAATTCAGCGAGGCTGCACCCGGCGCCAACCCGCCTCACAAGGATGACAAGCCCGTCTGACGTACTGGGCCGGCCAATGCTCGATATCGGATTCTCGAAGATCCTGGTCATCGCCGCCCTGGCGCTGGTCGTACTGGGACCGGACAAGCTCCCGCAGGTCGCCCGCACCATCGGCCGCTGGGCCGGACGCGCGCGCGCGATGGCGCGGCAGTTTCGCGACCAGCTCGAGACCGAAACGGAGAGTCTCAACCTCAACGTAAAGCTGACGCCGACCGCGGCGCCTGAGCCGACGGCGACGACTGCGCCGGCCGCGACGCCAGCACCGGGCGCGACAGCAGGGCCGACCGACGTCCCGGCCCAGCCGGCCGCCACGCCCGCCCCCGCTGCGAGTCCTCCACCCGCGGACGCTCCAGCGCATGACCGGGGAGAATGAACCGCTCCTCGAGGGCACCCTGATCTCGCACCTGCTGGAGCTGCGCACGCGGCTGATGCGTGCCTTCCTCGCGGTCATCCTGGTGTTCATTCCCTGCGCGCTGTATTCGAACCAGC
Organism: Steroidobacteraceae bacterium; assembly: GCA_036394255.1. Lineage (GTDB taxonomy): Bacteria > Pseudomonadota > Gammaproteobacteria > Steroidobacterales > Steroidobacteraceae > FEN-1191. Next base: position 177 of record DASWFL010000202.1, on the reverse strand, counting down.
TGTTCGAGTGGCTCTCGCATCCCCTGCTGCAGCAGCTCCCGGCCAACAGCATGCTGATTTCCACCAGCATCACCGCGCCCTTCACCGCCCCGCTCAAGCTGGCCTTCTTCGCCGCGCTGGTGGCGGCGATGCCTTACGTGCTCTACGAGCTGTGGGCCTTCATTGCGCCGGGCCTGT
>DASWFL010000201.1:0-5924 GCA_036394255.1 Steroidobacteraceae bacterium | reverse complement strand
CGTTGCGTGCGCTGCTCAGAGGCCGAGGCCGCGGATTGCGCGGCCGCGGCCCGCCAACGCTCGCGTGCCGCCCGGCTGGCGGGCAGCGGGCATCCATAGGGGCAGATCTCGGCCAACTGTTAAGATCGGGCCATGCAAACGGCGGCCCGATGACGACACAGCGCTCCGAGAACCCCTTCAGCGGCGCCTGGCTGGAGCGGCGTTCGGAATCGCGCGCCGAGGCCGGCTGGCTGGAACAGGCGCTCGCCGAACCGGGGACCCGATATCTGGTTTCCTGCGGCACCCAGCACCTGGTGCAGCGCCACCCCGAGACCCGCATCGCCTTCCTGGACCGCGCGCATCCGCTGGTGAGGGCGAGCGAACCGGAGCAGCTGGTGCTGCTGGGGTGGTTCGGCGGTGCGCGCTGCGTGCTGATCGATGCGCTCGCCGATGCCGCGGGCTTCCCCGCCGGCACGCAGCTGGCGGAATTGCGCCCGCTGTTGACCGAACTGCCGGAGCCCGAGGCGGCCGTCCTGGCCTGTGCCCGCGCGCTGCTGATCTGGCGTGCCCGCCACCGGCATTGCGGCGTGTGCGGGGCGCCGACGCGGCCGCGCAGCGCAGGACACAGCCTCCAATGCACCAGCAGCGAATGCGGCGCAGAGTTTTTTCCGCGCATCGACCCGGCAATCATCGTGCTGGTGAGCGACGGCGATCGGGCGCTGCTGGGCCGGCAGTCCGGCTGGCCGGCGGGACGGTATTCCACCCTGGCCGGCTTCGTCGAGCCTGGCGAGAGCCTGGAAGACACGGTCGCACGCGAGGTCTACGAGGAAGCGGGCGTGCGCGTGAACACGGTGAGCTATGCCGCTTCGCAGCCCTGGCCATTTCCCTCTTCCCTGATGCTCGGATTCCACGCTACGGCCGACAGCGCCGTGCCGATCAGGCTCGACGGCGAGCTGGAGCACGCCCGCTGGTTTGCCGCGGCGGAACTGGGCACGGCGGGCGCGAGCGTACTGCCGCCGCGCTATACCATCGCGCGCCGCCTGATCGACAGCTGGTACCAGCGAACCACCGGCGCCGCCCTCGATGCCGCGTAGGGAACCATGGGCCGGCCGGCCACTCTCAAGCTGATGAGATTGTTCCCGAGCCTGCCGCGCCGGAGCGGTGTCACCGGGCTGGCGACGCTGGCCCTGTGCCTTCTCGGCGCTGCCTCCATGCCGGCGCAGGCCGCAATCCGCATCGAGGTCAACGGCGTGGACAGCGAGCTGCGGCGCAATGTCCTGGCGCTGCTGAGCCTGGAGCGTTACAAGGACCGCGACCGCATCGAGCCCGACGCGGTCGCGCGCCTGTACCGCCGCGTGGATGGCGAGGTTCGCGACGCGCTGCGCCCCTATGGCTACTACGCACCCACGGTCAATGCCACGCTCACGCCCATGGACAACCAGCGCAACTGGCGCGTGCAGATCGAAATCGATCCGGGCGAGCCGGTGCTGTTCGACACGATCAGCGTCCTCGTGCATGGCGCCGGCGCCGGCGACGCGGTGTTCGAGCGCATCGCCGCCGCGCCCTCGCTCCGCAAGGGTGCGCGGCTCGAGCATGCCGCGTACGAGAAAGTGAAGTCGGACCTGCAGCTGGCGGCGGCCACCTATGGTTACCTCGACGCGCGCCTGCTGCGCAGCGAGCTGCAGGTCGACCCGGCCGCGCACCGCGCCAGTGTGTATCTGGAACTGGAAACCGGGGAACGCTACCACTTCGGGGCGACCACCATCGAACAGACCGCCATTCGCGCCACCCAGATCCGCCGTTACCTGCGCTACCGCGACGGTGAACCGTACGACGAGGTCAAGCGGCTGCGCACGCAGTTTGCGCTCGACGACAGCCAGTTCTTTTCGAGTGTGGAGGTGCGGCCCGGCATCCCCGACCGCGTCGCCCACGTGGTACCGATCAGCATCACGGCCAGCGCAGCACGCAACGGCTACTCCTTCGGAGCCGGCTATGGCACGGACACCGGCGCGCGCGGCACGATCAGCTGGCTCAATCCGCGCGTCAACGATCGTGGCCACCGCCTGCGCGTACAGATCCAGGCTTCGCAGACCACCCAGAACATCAATGCGCGCTACGACATACCGTTCGGCGATCCGGTGCTGGAGAAATTCTCGCTGCAGTTCCTCGACCAGACGCAGCAGATTTCCAGCAACGTCTACACCACCGAAATCTCCCCCAATCCCGGCTTCACGGTGCGCAGCAGCCAGATCGATACGCGTGAAGTCTCCTTTACGCCCAGTATCACGGTGAGCACGGGCCGCTGGCAGCGCGTGGTGGCGACCAAATTCACGCACGATGTCACCAGCGATGCCGTCGACGGCCGCAAACTCGACAACCTGGCCGTGCCCAGCATCACCATTGCCGCCATACCCGAGGGGTATCTGGGCGAGGACCTGTTCTCGCGCACCCTCTACGCCCATCTGGATGGCTCGACCAGTGCCCTGGGCGCCAAGTCCAACTTCCTGCGCCTCGACGTGCGCACCGAGCGCGTGATCGACCTCGGGGCCCTGTGGCACCTGCTGTTGCGGGGTGAAGTCGGCGTCAGTGCGGTGAAGGATTTCGGCGACTTGCCTGCCGCCTACCGTTTCTTCGCCGGCGGTGACCGCAGCGTCCGCGGCTTCGGTCTCGATGACCTGTCCCCGCTGCGCACGGTGGAACAGGCGGGCATCGACGCCAATGGCGTGCCCTACGACCGCTTCGTGGCCGAACGTGTCGGCGGGCGCCAGCTGCTCACGGGCACGGTGGAATTCGAGCGCGACCTGCCGCACAATCTGGGCATCGCCGCTTTTACCGACTGCGGCAACGCCTTCGATCGCCTGGGCGACCCACTCGCGCTGTCCGTCGGGCTGGGCTTCCGCTGGCGCCTGTCCGTCATCACGGTGGGCATCGACATCGCCAAGGCGCTGCGCGCACCGGGCTTTGACTCCCTTCCCGGCCCACGCCTGCACCTGAACATTTCACCGAAGCTCTGATGCGCCACCTGCTGCACACCTCGTGGATTTCGCTGCTGGCGCTGATCTTGCTGGTGGCCGGAGCGATCTACTACTTCGGCTGGACCGCCAGCGGGCTGCAGCAGCTGGTCTGGCTCGCAAACCGGCGGCTCGGACCGGTCACGCTCACGATCAGCGGCGCGCGCGGCACTCTGCACGGCGGCCTGCACGTCGACCGGGTCGTGGTCGAACATCAACGCGTGCGTGTCACCGCCGTCGGCGTCGACGGGCGCGTCGCGCTCCTGCCGCTGCTGTGGCAGACGATACGCGTGATCCACGCCGAGATCGGCTCCGCGCAGGTGCAGGTGCTGCCCCATCGGGACACCGGCGGCCCGCCGTGGAAGCCACACTTCCTGGTCGGCCTGCTCAATATCCAGGCCGAGCAGGTCAGCATCGGCCACGCCGAAGTCATTGCACCGGGCGGCGCGAGCGTGGCCGCTGACCAGCTGCAGGGCGTGGCGCTGATCGGCACCAATGAGATTCGCATCCTGGACGGCAGGATTCGCTACGCCGGCTTTGAACTGCGCTCCGTCGGTACCGTGCGCGCGGCCACGGCGATTGGCCTGGCCGGGACTATCCGCGTGAGCAGGGATCTTAAGGGCCAGGCGGCCTGGCTGGGCAACGCCCAGATCGATGGCGACCTCGATCGCCTGGCAATCAGCGCCCTGCTGTTCGCGCCCTTCAACGCAGACTTTCACGGTGAAGCGCGGGCGCTGAGTGGCGAGTGGAACTGGCGCGGCCGATCGCAGCTGCGTGGGCTGGAATTGAACCGCTGGGGCGCGGGCAACGCCCTCGGTAGCGTCCGTGGCACGTTGCTGCTCGGCGGCGATCGCGATGGTTTCCACGCCCAGGGTGAACTCGAACCACCCGGGCTGCACGCCGGTCCGCTGGGAATCGAATTCGCGGCCCGCTATGCGGCGCGCGAACTGGCCATCGTACGCGCCACGATCACGCACCGGGCGTCGGGTGCACAGCTCGAGACGAGCGGCCGCATCGACCTGACGGGCATTGAACCGCGGCTGGATCTGCACGGCCAGTGGCGTGATTTTCGCTGGCCGCTCGCCGCCACCACCGCGCCGCTGCACAGCGCCGCAGGCCAATACTCGCTGGCCGGATTGCGTCCATACGCGCTGAACGCCGGCGGCGATGTGGAATTGTTTGGACAGGCGCCGGCGCAGTTCCAGGCCACTGGCTCCCTGGCGCACGACGGCCTCGGAATTTCCCGGGCGACGCTGGCCGCCTACGGTGGCCAGGCGCAACTGCACGGCGAGGTGGCCTGGTCGCCGGCCGAACGCTGGTCCCTCGCCGGCACCATACGCGGGGTGAACGTCGCTGCGCTGCGCCCGGCGATCAGCGGGCACCTGGGATTTGAAGTGCATGCTTCCGGCCAGGGTTTCGGGCACGGCAGTACGCTGCAGACCGAATTCACCGACCTCAACGGCAACATCCGCGGCCAGCGCGTAAGCGGCCGCGCCGGCCTCGCGCTGTCCGGCGATGACTGGCTGCTCCAGCAGGTGCGGGTGCAGCTCGGCACGACGCGCCTGGAGGCCGACGGCCGATTCGGCAAGCGCCCCGATCTGCGTTTTGCCTTCGACGCGCCCGATCTGTCGCTGCTGAGCCGGGATGCGCACGGCCGGCTCAGGGCGGCCGGATACCTCGGTGGCGAGGCGAGCGCCCCCGTCCTGCGGGCGAAATTGGATGGCGCCGGTCTGGCCTACGCGGGCCTGCGGCTGCAGGAACTCAGCGCTGATGTCGACCTGGATCCGCGCGGTAACGGCCGCGCCGATGCCACCGTGCAGCTGGGCGGCCTGCAGTACGGCCGCCGCACCATAGACCATGTGCACTTCACGTCCGCGGGCACTGCCGCCGCCCACCACTTCACCGTGCAGGTGTCCGCCTCACCCTACGTCGTGCAGGCCGGTGGCACTGCCAGTCTGGCCGACGGCCGGTGGCGCGCGGAAATCGGCAGCTTCGCAGCCAGCGATGGCGCGGGGCTGCAACTCACGCTGGTCGCGCCGGCGCTGCTGGTGGTGGCGCCCGGCGGAGATGAACTGCAGCTCGAGCGCCTGTGTCTGCACGATGCGCAATCCATGCTGTGCGCGGCCGGCGCGCGCCTGCCTGAGCGGACCCAGCTCGCGATCAGTGCCGCCAACCTGCCGCTGCGCGCGCTGACCACCGGCCTCAGCGGCGCCACCGACTTCGAGGGCAAGGTATCGCTCGAGGCACACGCCGAGTCCACGCCCGCGGCAGGCTGGCTCGCCGGACTCAAAGCCACGCTCGCGGACGCGAGCCTGCGCCATCGCCTCAGCGGCGGCCGCGTCGAAACCTTCAGCCTGGGCGCCGGCAGCGTCGAGGCCACCCTCGACTCGGCCGGGCTGGCCGCGAGGGTCGCGCTCGACACGGGCTCCAACGCCGGCATCAGCGGGAAAATTGCCGCGCGCCGGCAGGGCGCACCGTGGCGCGAATGGCCGCTCAGCGGTGAGCTGCAGCTGCAGACCCAGTCCCTCGGCTTCATCGATTCGTACGTCGCGCAGGTCGACCGCGTCAGCGGCCGGCTCGAGGCCAACCTGACGATCGCGGGCAAGGCGGCCGCGCCCCGTCTGAATGGCGAGCTGAAAGTCAGCGACGCCGAAGTCGACGCCTACCAGATCAATCTGGCGCTCCGCGCCCTGAATTTCAGCGCCCGCCTCAAGGACACGGTGCTGCAGCTGGACGGCAGCGCCGACGCCGGCAGCGACGGACACGCGCGCTTCGACGGCGAACTGGCGTGGCGCGATGCTCTGCCCTACGGTCACCTGCACCTCGCCGGGGAGAATCTGCGCATCGTCAATATCCCCGAGGCACGCGTACAGGCCTCGCCCGACGTGAACATGAAGTTTGACGGGCGCCGCATCGACATCACCGGGACGGTGA
>DASWFL010000200.1:0-1528 GCA_036394255.1 Steroidobacteraceae bacterium | reverse complement strand
TGCTGATCGTCGATGAAGAGCACCGCTTCGGCGTGCGCGACAAGGAGCGCCTCAAGGCCCTGCGCGCCGAGGTGCACGTGCTGACGCTGACGGCCACCCCTATTCCGCGCACGCTCAACATGGCGCTGGGCGGCCTGCGCGAGCTCTCGCTGATCAGCACGCCGCCGGCCGGCCGCCTGGCGATCAAGACTTTTGTCTGCGAGTGGCACGGTCCGACCCTGCGCGAAGCGGCCCTGCGGGAACTCCGCCGCGGCGGCCAGATCTACCTGGTGCACAACGAAGTGCAGGGCATCGAGAAGGTGGCCAGCGATTTCGCCAGGCTCGTGCCCGAGGCGCAGGTGCGCGTCGGACATGGTCAGATGCGCGAGCGCGAGCTCGAGCAGCTGATGGTCGATTTCTACCATCGCCGCTTCAACGTGCTGGTCTGCACCACCATCATCGAAAGCGGCATCGACGTGCCCACCGCCAACACCATTCTCATCGACCGCGCCGACCGCCTCGGGCTGGCGCAGCTGCACCAGCTGCGCGGGCGCGTCGGGCGCTCGCACCACCGCGCCTACGCCTACCTGATCATTCCCTCGCGGCGCGCGCTCAGCGGCGATGCCGCCAAGCGCCTCGATGCGATCGAGTCGATGGAGGATCTCGGCGCCGGATTTCTGCTCGCCACGCACGATCTGGAGATCCGTGGCGCCGGGGAATTCCTGGGCGAGCAGCAATCCGGGGAGCTCACGGAGGTCGGGCTCACCCTGTACCTCGACATGCTGGAGCAGGCGGTTGTTGCCTTTCGCGCGGGCCGCACGCCGCAGCTGGAGCGCCCGCTCGCGGCGGTCAGCGAGGTGGATCTGCACGTCCCGGCCCTGCTGCCCGCCGATTTCGTGCCCGACGTGCAACTGCGCCTCGCGCTCTATCAGCGGATTGCCGCCGCTTCGGCGTTTGAACTGCAGGACATGGGCGGTGAACTGGTCGACCGCTTCGGCCCCCTGCCCCCGCCGGCCAGCAATCTGCTGCAGCTGGCGACACTGCGCCTGAGCGCGCGCGCCTTAGGGCTCCGCAGGCTGGACCTCGGGCCACAGGGCGGCAGCGTGCAATTCGAGGCCGAGAACAAGGTGGATGCGGCGACGGTGATCCGCCTGATCCAGCGGCCGGCACATGATTACCGCATGGAAGGCCCGCTCAAACTGCGCTTCAGCCGTGGACTGTCGGCCGTTCCGGCCCGCTTCGAGTTCGCCGCCCAGCTGCTGCAGGAACTGGCCGGTCCTGTCAGCCCGCCCAGGCCTGCTAACATAGGCGCATGAACGCACCGCGCTACGCCCTCATGGCGGCCCTGGGCCTGGCCCTCGTGCTGTCGCCCCGGCCGATCCCGGCCGCGCCCGCCGCCACGAACCTGTATCAGGTGGAGGTCATCATCCTCCAGTCCGAGGCTCAGCCCAGCGGCGAAGACCTCAACGCGAACGCCGAGGGACGGGGCTTCAACGGCCAGCTCGAGCGCGGCGGGACGCCCCCGGCGGTGGTACGCCTGCTGGACAGC
>DASWFL010000199.1:0-4162 GCA_036394255.1 Steroidobacteraceae bacterium | reverse complement strand
AAATCCCGCCTCGATCACATCGACCCCCAGGTCCGCCAGCGCCCGCGCCAGCCGCAGTTTCTCCGGTTGCGTCATGGTGCAGCCGGGCGATTGCTCGCCGTCGCGCAGGGTTGTGTCGAAAATCAGCACTCTGTCCGGGTCGGGAGCCATGACGGCCTCCTGGGGGTTGGATTGACTCATGGGGTGTCGGCCATGGGCTGTGCGCTCAGCGCGTGGCCTTCAGCCAGGGCATGCGGGCGCGCAGCTTCGCGCCGACCTTCTCGATCGGCTGATCAAGGTCGGCCTTCAGCAGGCGCCGGTAGTTGGCGCCGCCCGCTTCGCTCTCACGGATCCACTCGCGCGCGAAGCGGCCGCTGCGGATCTCCTTGAGTATCTTGCGCATTTCCTTGCGCACGCGCTCGTTGATGATGCGCGGGCCGCGCGTCAGGTCGCCGAACTTCGCGGTATCGCTGATGTACTTGTGCATCTTGGTGATGCCACCTTCGTGCAGCAGATCGACGATGAGCTTCAGCTCGTGCAGGCACTCGTAGTAGGCGACCTCGGGCTGATAGCCCGCCTCGACGAGCGTCTCGTAGCCCTGGACGACCAGCTCGGTGGCGCCCCCGCAGAGCACCGCCTGCTCACCGAACAGATCGGTCTCCGTCTCCTCGGCAAAGGTGGTCTCCAGCACGCCGCCGCGTGTGCCGCCGATCCCGTGGGCGTAGGCGAGCGCGCGCTGATGCGCCTTGCCCGTGGCATCCTGGAACACCGCGATCAGGCAGGGCACGCCGTAGCCCTGCTGGAACTGCCGGCGCACCAGATCGCCGGGACCTTTGGGCGCAATGAGGACGACGTCGAGGTCCTTGCGCGGCCTGACCTGCCTGAAGTGAATGTTGAATCCGTGCGCGAACAGTAGCGTGGCCTTGCGTTCGAGACTGGCCTTGATCTCCAGGTAGAGTTTCTTCTGGGCCAGGTCCGGGACCAGCATTGCGACCACATCCGAACCGGCGACGGCGGCAGAGGGCTCGGCGACCGCGAGGCCGTCACGCCGGGCGCTCTTCCAGCTTGGTCCGCCCTTGCGCACACCGACGACCACGTTGAAGCCGCTGTCCTTGAGATTGAGGGCCTGGGCCCGGCCCTGGCTGCCGTAGCCCAGCACGGCGACGCGCGCGCCCTTGAGGGCCTTCCTGTCGACGTCCCGTTGCGAATAGAACTGCATGTGCAATCTCCGATGTTTCAAAAAAAACCCCGCATCGGCGGCCGGTGCGGGGTTCTGGTGATGTGGCTTCCTGTGGACTTCAGCTCAACATGCAGCACCCGCACGGACTGCTACGCAGGAGCAGCAGGCCCAGAGCCTCGCGGCTGGCCTGGTCGGAAAGGGGCGGAAGTGCCTGTGGTTGCATGAATCTCTAGCTGAGGACTGAACCTCTTTGGATGACACCATGGCATGGTGCGCTTGTCAATGCGGCGGGTGCTAAACGCGCCGGGCACAGCGCCAAAAGGTTAAGCTAGTGAGCATGCTCCTGGGGTCTGAAAACAGCGCCGCCGCCGTGCCGCTCTGGCTCGTGACCGAAAGCCAGTTGCCCCAGTTTCTGGCGCGCATGGAGCCGCCGGCCGCGGCCTGGCTGGGTAGCCACGGCTTTCTGGCCGAGCGCGCCCGGATCATCTCGATTCCAGCCGCGGCGGGCGACATCGCCGCGGCCGTTGGCGGTCTGGGTGCACTCACGGACGCCTCCCAACTCTGCCTCTGGGATGGGGCGGCCTGTGCGGAACGATTGCCTGCGGGCCACTACAGCCTCGCCACCGAGCTGCCGGAAGCGGCGGCGACCGCGTTCGCGCTCGGCTGGCTGCTCGGCAGCTACCGCTTCAACCGTTACCGCAGCCAGCCCAAGGCGGACTGCGCGGTGCACCTGGTCAGGCCGAAGCGTGCGGACGCGGCCTATGCCGAGGCCGCCGCCACGGCCATCGCCTGGTCGCGCGATCTCATCAACACGCCGGCCAATGAGCTCGGTCCGGCCGAGCTGGCGCAGGCCGCTGCCGCTCTGGCCGAAGAATTTGGCGGGCAATTCGTCGAATGCAGCGGGGAAGCGCTGCGCCGCCAATACCCCCTGATTCATGCGGTCGGGCAGGGCAGCAGCCGGCCGCCGCGCCTTATCGATTGCCGCTGGCCGAAGGCCGGGGCTGCGCGCCTGACGCTGGTCGGGAAGGGCGTGTGCTTCGACAGCGGCGGTCTCGATCTGAAGCCCTCGGCCGGCATGCTGCTGATGAAGAAGGATATGGGTGGAGCGGCCTGTGCGCTGGGGCTGGCCCGGCTGCTGCTCTCGCTCCAGGCCCCCGTGCAACTGCGGGTGCTCATTCCAGCCGTGGAAAACAGCGTCGGTGGCGCCGCCTACCGGCCCGGCGATGTGTGGGTTTCGCGCAAGGGTCTCACGGTGGAAATCGGCAATACCGATGCAGAAGGACGGCTCGTGCTGGCCGATGCACTCGCCGATGCCGACACGGAGCGCCCGGATCTGCTCATCGACCTGGCCACGCTCACCGGCGCGGCCCGCACGGCATTGGGACCGGATCTGCCCGCGCTGTTCGCCAGCCGCGCCGCCCTGGCCGCCGAAGCGCAGGCCGCAGGGGAAAGCGTCGGCGACCCGCTCTGGCCCCTGCCCCTGTGGGCCGGCTATGACGAGGAGTTGTCCAGTCGCGTGGCGGATCTCAACAATGTCTCGGCCGGTACCTTTGGCGGAGCCATCATCGCGGCGCTGTTCCTGAAGCGCTTCGTCACCGCGACACCCGACTGGCTGCACCTGGACCTGTACGCCTGGAACCCGAAGGACCGCCCCGGCCGGCCGCAAGGTGCCGATACGCAGGGGCTGCGCGCCCTGTACGCGCTGATTCGCCGGAAATTTGGCTGAGGCGCGCCCCAGCCCTGATACCGAGGCGGCGGGCGCGCGTCCCAGCCTGCTCGTTGAAGCGATGTACGCCCGCGAGCTGTGGCCCTGGACGCTGCTGGGCATCACCAGCGGGCTGGTCGAGGGCGGCACCGTCGCCGTGCTGGTGAAAAAGGGATTCGCGGGCCTGGTGGCACCGCATTGGGTGAATTTCGCCGTGGCGCTGGTCAGCGGCGCGCCGGCGCTCGCGAACATCTCCAGCTTTGCCTGGGCCAATCTGGCGCACGGTCGTGCGCGGGTCGGGGTGCTGGCCAGCCTCCAGGCCGCCTTCGCGGTTTCGGTCGGGTTGATTGCCCTGGCGCCCTTTGCCGCCTCGGGCCTGGTCCTGACCATCGCCGCGGTGATCATCGCCCGCGTGCTGTGGGCGGGGATCCTCACGGTGCGGGCCGCGGTGTGGAGCGCCAACTACCCTCGCCACGTGATGGCCCGCATCACCGGCCGCATCGTGATCGCCGGTTCGCTGGGCGTTGCCGCCATCGCCCTGCTGGCCGGCTGGATACTCGATCTGCACACGCCGGCCGCCCGCTGGCTGTACCTGTTTGCGGCCCTGTGCGGACTGCTGGCAGCGCTCCAGTATCGTGCCGTGCGGGTGCGCCGCCAGTACCGGCTGCTCGCCGCGGAGGCGGGGAGTGGTCTGGCGGACGGGGCCTTCAGCCTGTCGATGCTGCGGGAAATCCTGCGCCAGGATTCGGGCTTCCGCGCCTACATGTTCTGGCTGGGGCTCTACGGCTCGGGCAACCTGATGATGAACGCGCAGCTGGTCGTGCTGTTCACGGATCGGCTGCACCTGGGCGGCCTGACGCAGATCCTGCTGCTGACCGTCGTGCCGCTGATGCTGACGCCGCTGTTCCTGCCGCTGTGGGCGCGACTGTTCGATCGCGGGCATATCATCGAATACCGCTCGCGGCAATGCTGGGCCCTGGTGGGCGCCATCGTGGTCCTGACGCTGGCGGTGATGCTGCGTCTGCCCTGGCTGCTGTGGGCCGGTGCGGTGCTGGTAGGCGCCAGTTATGCGGGCGCGAACCTCGGGTGGAATCTGGGCCATAATGATTTCGCCTCGCTCGGCCGTGCGCAGCACTACATGGGCGTGCACGTCACGCTCACCGGCGTGCGTGGCCTGCTGGCACCGCCCCTGGGGATGATCTGTTACGAATGGCTCGAGTGGGGGCGAGCGGGCTGGGGTGCGGCGGCCATGCTGTTGCCCCTGGGGCTGGTTACGGCAGGGGCGATCGGCTTTCTGA
>DASWFL010000198.1:0-2285 GCA_036394255.1 Steroidobacteraceae bacterium | reverse complement strand
CTCGCGGGCTGCGCCACGCAGGGCAAGCCGCCGCCGTCCATTTCGCTCGACGAGCCGGTACAGGCGCAGCCGCTACCGGAGCCGCCTGCGCCGGTGGAGGTGGTGGCCATGCCGCAAGTGCTGCCGATGCCGGCTCAGATGAAGCCTGTGCCGGATGCCAAGCCCGCAGCAGAACCTGCCGATGAAACCGTGCGTGTGTCCCGCGCCAACGCCGAGGCGCGTATCGCGCCCACGCGCGAGGGGTACGTCAACGCGATTCAGGTGTGGCCTTTCACCGATGGCGCGCTGTATCAGGTCTATGCGGCCGTGGGTCGCGTGACGGTGATCGCGCTCCAGCCCGGTGAGGAACTGGTAACGGTGGCCGCCGGCGATACCGTGCGCTGGATCGTGGGCGATACATCGAGCGGCAGCGGCGATGCGCTGCGCGTCAATGTGATGGTCAAGCCGATCCGCTCGGGCCTCAAGACCAATCTGGTCATCACGACCAGCCGGCGCACGTACCTGATTGAACTGACTTCGACTGAGAAGACGTGGATGGCGTCGGTGTCCTGGGAGTATCCGAAGGACAAGATGCTGGCCTTGCAGCGCCAGGCGCAGGCGGCCAGCGCCGCCGCGCCGGTCGATGCTGGCCTGTCGCTGGAGAAGATCCGCTTTCGCTATGCGGTCAGTGGCAGCAATCCGCCGTGGAAGCCGCTGCGCGCTTTCGACGATGGCGAGAAGGTCTACATCCAGTTCCCGCCGGGCATCGCGCAGGGCGAGCTGCCGCCGCTGTTCGTGATCGGCGCGCAGGGCGATGGGCAACTGGTGAACTACCGATTCCGTGCGCCGTACTACATCGTGGATCGCCTGTTCGGTGCGGCCGAACTGCGCCTGGGCGGAGACAAGGGCGATGTGGTGCGGATCGAGCGCACCGATGGCGTTTCCGGTGGCACGCGGAGGAACTGACCATGAGCCAGGACGACACTCGCGATCTTGGCACGCCACAGGCGGGCAAGGTCGCGCCCGAGGCGGTGGCGCTGCGCGCCCAGCCGCGCCCGGTCACACGTCTGAATCGGCGCACCTTGGCCATGCTCACGGGCGGCCTGTCGGTCGCCGTGCTAGGGGCCACGATCTGGTCATTGCAGCCACATCGGCGCGGCGCAGGCGAGCAGACCGAGCTTTACAACGTGGATCGAGTCTCGAAGTCCGAGGGGCTGGATGGCCTGCCTTCGGATTACTCCAAGCTGCCGAAGGTGCCGGAGCTGGGGCCGCCGCTGCCGGGCGATCTCGGCCCTGCCATCGTGAAGGCGCAGCAGCCGGTGACACCCACGTATGCGCCACCGGGCCACGACCCGGAGGACGCTCGGCGCAAGGAAGCCGAAGCGGCAGCGGCTTCCTCGGTGTTCTTCCGTTCTGGTACGCCCGGCAAGACCGCAGCGCCAGCGAATGCGCAAGCGGCTGGCCCGGCATCGACCTTGGCGGGCTTCGACCCGCTGGCCGCTGGGCCGGCCTCGACGGCTGCCCTGCCTGCCGACCCGACCGCCGTGCAGAACCGGCAAGACCAGAAAGAGGCTTTCCTGAAAGGCGGTTCTACGGAAACCCGCAATTCCGGCAATCTGCAAATGCCGACCTCGCCGTACCAGGTGATGGCCGGGACGGTGATCGCCGGGGCGCTGGTGACAGGCATCAAGTCTGACCTGCCGGGCGACGTGATTGGCACGGTGACGGAGTCGGTCTACGACTCGGCCACCGGCAAGTTTCTGTTGATCCCTCAGGGCTCGCGCCTCATGGGCAAGTACAACAGCCAGGTGAGCTATGGGCAGAGCCGCGTGCAGTTGGTGTGGAACCGCATCATCTTGCCGGACACGTCTTCGCTGAAGCTCGACAACCTCGCGGGCACCGACCCGGCCGGCTACTCCGGCCTGGAGGATGGCGTCGATTGGCACTGGGATCGCGTCTTTGCCGGTGCGGCGCTGACGACACTGCTGGGCGTGGGCGCGGAGCTGGCCGCGCCGGAGAACCGGCAGAACGGCAACCGCATCGTGATTGCCGGGCGCGACAGCGCGCAGGACAGCATCAATCAGGTCGGCCAGGAGATGACCCGGCGCAACATGAACATTCAGCCGACCTTGACGGGGCGGCCGGGCCTGCCGGTGCGGATCATCGTCAACCGTGACCTGATGCTGCGACCGTACCAGCCGCTTTTCGTCCAGAGAGGAGCGGCGAAATGAACACCTCCAAGAAATTGCGGCTTGGGCCGCTACCCAAGACCGAGAGCACGAAGCTCACGTTTTTGTGCCCGGTCA
>DASWFL010000197.1:0-2158 GCA_036394255.1 Steroidobacteraceae bacterium | reverse complement strand
CCGCCATGACAGCCGCTCCCGGGAGCGCAACGACCTTTCGCCTCGCGCTGGTGGGAGTGCCCAACTGTGGCAAGACGGCGCTGTTCAACCGCCTGACCGGAAGCCGCCAGAAGGTAGCCAATTATCCGGGCGTCACCGTCGAGCGCAAGGAAGGCGCGTTCGCGAGCACGAACCGCCGGCGCCACTATCAGCTCTTCGATCTGCCGGGCACCTACAGCCTGGTGCCCGCAACGCTCGATGAGGCGATCACCCGCGATTTCATCGTCGGCAAGCTTCATGGCGAGGCGTCGCCCGATCTGATCGTCTGCGTCGTGGATGCCACCAACCTCCGGCTGTCGCTCCGCCTGGTGCTGGAACTCCGGCGCGTCGGCCTGCCGCTGATCGTGGCCCTCAACATGAGCGATCTCGCGCGCGATCGCGGCTATACCCTCAATCGTACGCGCCTGGAATCCGAACTCGGCGTGCAGGTGATCGAGACGGTCGCCGTGCACAGCGACGGTGGCCGCGACCTCGTGACGGCGATAGACGCACTCTGCGCCTCCATCGAGGCGGAGCAGGCGGCGACGCAGCGCTTGCGCGAGGATGATCTGACCGTGGCACTGCATGTGGCGCCGGCGCCCGGGATCGCCGTGCCGCTCGTGGTGCCCGCGCAGACCTCGGGCGAAATCCAGGACACGCAGCGCGAAGCGCGCCGCATCCTGCGCGTCGCGGAATACGTGGAGCCGCTCCGCGCGCGTGCCCTGACGCGGCTCGATGCCATCGTGATGAATCCGATCGCCGGCCCGGTGCTGCTGGCGGTGCTGCTGTTTTCGGTATTCCAGGCGGTCTTCAGCTGGGCCACGGTGCCGATGGCCTGGATCAACGGCGGCATGAGTGCGCTCGGGGTCGCGGTGAGCCGGGCGATGCCCGCCGGGCTCCTGGAAAGCCTGCTGGTCGACGGCGTCATCAGGGGCGCCGGCAGCGTGCTGGTGTTCCTGCCGCAGATCCTGATCCTGTTCTTCTTCATCCTGCTGCTCGAAGACAGCGGTTACCTGCCGCGTGCGGCTTTTCTGCTCGATCGCCTCATGGGCAGCATCGGGCTCTCCGGCCGCTCATTCATCCCGCTGCTGTCTTCGTACGCCTGCGCGATACCCGGGATCATGGCCACGCGCACCATACCCAACGTGCGCGATCGCATGGCCACCATCCTGCTCGCGCCGCTGATGACCTGCTCGGCACGGCTCCCGGTGTACGCGCTGATCATCAGCGCCTTCATTGCCGAACGGTCGATCGGCATCTTCAATCTGCGCGGCCTAGTGCTGTTCGCACTCTATGTCGCCGGTGTGCTCGGCGCGGTGCTGGTGGCGCTGGTGATGAAGCGCGTCACGCTGCGTGCCGGATACCATCCGCTGCTCCTGCAATTGCCCGAGTATCACTGGCCGAGTCTGCGCAACCTCGTGCTCGGCCTGTACGAGCGCACCATGATCTTCATCACGCGCGTCGGGACGATCATCCTTTCGCTGATGATCGTGCTCTGGTTCCTCGCCAGCTTCCCCGGCGCGCCGGCCGGCGCCACCGGTCCGGCCATCCAATACAGTTTCGCCGGCATGCTGGGCCGCGGCCTGCACACGCTGTTCGCGCCGCTCGGATTCAACTGGCAGATCTGCGTGGCGCTCGTGCCTGGACTCGCCGCCCGCGAAGTCGCGGTCGGCGCGCTCGGCACGGTGTACGCGCTGTCCGGCAATGCGGATCAGGTCGGCACTGCCCTGCGTCCGATGATCGCCTCGAGCTGGAGTCTGGCCACGGCGCTCTCGCTGCTGGCCTGGTATGTGTTCGCCCCGCAGTGCCTTTCGACGCTCGCGGCCGTGCGCCGCGAGACCAATTCCTGGCGCTATCCGCTGATCATGGCCGGGTATCTGTTCGCGATGGCCTGGG
This sequence comes from Steroidobacteraceae bacterium, assembly GCA_036394255.1. Lineage (GTDB taxonomy): Bacteria > Pseudomonadota > Gammaproteobacteria > Steroidobacterales > Steroidobacteraceae > FEN-1191. Next base: position 244 of record DASWFL010000197.1, on the reverse strand, counting down.
TGGCCTCATTCGCCACGTACCACATCGCCAGCGCGTTCGCGGCGGGAGCCTGAGCCATGTGGCAGAACATCATCGTGGCTGCGCTGGTGATTGCCGCGACCGTGTATGCCGCGCGGGTGCTGGGACCGAGGCGCTGGCGGAAACGCTCGACGGAGCCGGCTGCAGGCGCCGTGAAAGGCGCGGCGGGTCAGTGCGGTTGCGGCAAGGATGATGGCGGCTGCCACTGATTCCGCCTAGAAGGTGG
>DASWFL010000196.1:0-2715 GCA_036394255.1 Steroidobacteraceae bacterium | reverse complement strand
CCCGCCAGGAGCGCGGCAGCGATCGGTGCCGCCTGCGGCCTGGCCTGCACCAGTATGGCGATCTCGAGGCTCGGATCCTGCGCCCGCCGCGCACGCACCAGCTCCACGATGCCGGCAGCCTCGGCCTCCACCGCCGGCGCGCGATAGGGATGCACGGCCACGGTCCCCGCGAGGTCAGGGCGCGCCGCCACCGCGGGCAGATAGCGGATCGCGGCCAGGCGTGCATCGTCGCGCCTGGGGAACAGGGCCCCGCAGTGGGCATTGACCCAGTCGATGAGTTGCGGCGCCGAGCGAAAATTGCGCCGCAACTGCAGGGACTCCAGGCGCACCGCGCCGATGCCCAGCGCACGCGCGCGCAGGAACAGCGACACCTCGGCCTCGCGAAACTGGTAGATCGATTGCATCGGATCCCCGACCGCGAACAGCGTGCGGCCGTCCTGGCTCTCCCAGCCGGCCGTCAGCGCCTGCAGCAGCTCGAACTGATCGAGAGAAGTGTCCTGAAATTCATCGATCAGGATGTGGCGGATGGCGCTGCCGCATCGCAGCGCCAGATCGGTGGGTTCGCCCTCCTCCGTCAGCGCCGCGCGCGCGGCGGCAGCGACGGCGGCAAAATCGACTCGTCCCTGCACCGCAAATTCCAGCTGCAGTTCGGCGGCGGCATGGCGCAACAGCAACGAGAGCGCCGCGAGGGCCGCGGCATCGTCGGGGCTGACGAAGGCCTCGGGCAGCAGCAGCAGGGTGTTGATCGCTGCCCGGCCGCCATCCAGCCGGGCGAGTTCGGCAACCCAGGCTTCGAGCGCCTGCTTCCCGGCGCGCTGCGCAGGATCGAAGCCTTCTTTCCGGGTCCAGCGCCGGCGCCATTCACCCGCGGCAGTGACGGCCAGTCCCGCCATGAACTGCCAGCGCGGCAGGTCCGCCGGCGTGGCGCTCAAGGCGGAGTCCGCCTCCAGCCAGGCCCGCGCTCCGGCATCGAGGGCGGCGGCCTCACCGGCTGCCGCGCTCATGAGCGTGCGCGCGGCCTGCGCCGCCAGTTGCTCACCTTGTCGCAACTGCGCCGCCGGCAGCGTGGCCAGTGCCTCCTCGAGTTGCTCCGTGACCAGCACTCGCAGGCTCAGCGCGACGCGCGCCTCGAGCGCCGGCCCTTCGTTTGCCAGCACCCGCGGTAACCAGTGGGCGCGCTGCCGCAGCATCAGAACCAGCAGCTCCTCGAAGCGCGCCCAGTCGTTGTCCAGGCGGCCGAACAGCAGCTGCACCGGCCCGACCAGCTCCCTATCGGCGAGCGCACGCTGGAGTACGCGCCGCGCCGCGGCGGCATAAAGCGCCTGGGCCGGTTCGGCGATCTGGAGCCGCAATCCGCTCCGTGCGGCGATCGGCAGTTGCGCCGCGAGGGTCTGGCAGTAGGCATCGATCGTCATCACCCGCAAGCGCGCCGGCGTTTCGAGCAATCGCCAGTCGCGCTTCCGATCCTGGCGCAGCGCGGCGGCCGCGAGCGGGGTCTCCAGTTCCCTTCCGCCCTGCCCCTCTCGCGCCGCCTGCAAGGCGTGCAGCACACGCGTGCGCATCTCCGCGGCCGCCTTGCGCGTGAAGGTGAGGGCTAGGATCTCCTCCGGCTCGTCAACTGTCGTCAGCAGCGCCAGCAGACGGCAGCTCAGCACGGTGGTCTTGCCCGAACCGGCCGGCGCCTGCAGCAGGAAGGAGCGCCGGGTATCGAGAGCCGTGGCGCGTGCGTCCGCATCGGCGCGCAGCGCCTGCGTCTCAGTCAGGGGCGGAGATTCAGACGCCATCGTCCGGCCCTTCTTCGCTTTCAGGATCAGGCGGCGGCTGCCGGGCCGCCGCGATACGGCACAAGCCGGCCAGGTGGCATTCCTTGCAGGCGCCGGCCAGCGGCTGCACCGAGGCCAGGCCCGCGGCAAATTCACCCGCCAGTGTATCGATGACTCTGCGCCAGTGAACCAGCAACTCGGGGAACGGCGCGCTCGGAGCACGCGTGCGACTGAGCGCGGGCAGCAAGGCGGGATCGGCCGCAGCGCCGCACCAGCGGATGCCTTCCGCCGCCAGGTGCACGGTGGCAATTCCGGCCAGCGGCGCGGGCGCGAGCATGGCGTAGGCGAGCAGCTGTGCCTGGCGCGGGCGTTCATCCAGCGGACGGAAACTCTTCGCGCTGCCACTCTTATAGTCCAGGACAATGAGGCGCCCGTCATCCAGCCGATCGATCCGGTCCATGCGCACGCGCAGGGGGAGCCCGCCCAGTTCGCCCTCCTGGTTCATTTCGAGCTGGCTGACCGTGAACTCCGCCGCTTCGGCGCGCGCCAGGTCCTGGCGCAGCAAGGCCAGGATCTGCGCCTCGAGGCGTTGCTGCTCGTTGTCCACCAGCGCAGCGGCGAGCGGTAGCGCACGCCGCGCCAGGCGCACCTTCAGGGCGCGCGCCACGGCCGAGCGCACCACGGCGCCGAGGGCTTGCGCATCGCGCGACTGCGCCTGCAGGACGCGGGAGCCCTGCAGCTCGCGCCAGAGCAGTTCGAGCGCCAGGTGCAACAGCTGGCCGCGCTCGCGCCGATCGAGGCCCGGCACGGGTTCGGGCACCCGGATGGCGCCGAGGCGCAGTTCGGCCACGGCGCGGAATGGACACAGGGATTGCAGCTGCAGGGATCGGGTGCCGCCGGGGAGCAGTTGCTGGCGCGGCCAGGCGTTGGCTCGCTCCGGCGGGCGCGGCTC
>DASWFL010000195.1:0-9356 GCA_036394255.1 Steroidobacteraceae bacterium | reverse complement strand
ACATCGGCGGCGCGGGCCACGGGCGCGCATAACAGGAGCAACGCAAGAAACGCGAGCGGCAGGCGGACCTGCCAACGTCGCGCGGCGAGCCTCATCAGCACTGCAACCCTGATTGCGTCCACTGGAGGACGCACGGCGGGTGGCGCGACATGACGCCGATCCGGCGCAGCAGCATCAGCTGCTCAATGTCGCCAATTCTTTGGCCCGCCCGCTACTGCGAGCGTCAAGCGTGCGCGCAGCGTCCACGCCTGATGCGATGAGGTGCACATCCTGAACTCCCTTCCCGCGTTGAATGGCGCGCATTCTGTTTGATGTGCACTTGAACAGCAGCGTGTCGCGCCCGTCCGACAATGATTTGACTTACTGCAGCACTGAGAGCGGCGCAGCAATCAGCACAAAGCGCGGCGCAGCATTCAATGCGAAGCGCGACGCAATTATTTGTGCACCGGCAATAAGTCGCGCGAACAGGGAATTTACTGTGTTTTGTCGCGTGACGGCGATCTGGCAGGAGCGCGATTGTCGCGCCCGGGGTGTGCGCGGCCGCGCGTTCACGCACGCTCGCACATTGCGCCACGCACCACGAAATCAGGTCGGGCTACGTAACTCCAGAACGGCGGCGCCCGCGACCGCGCCCCGCGCGACCTGCTGCAAGACGATGAGCACGCGCTGCGCATCGGCAGGAAATGCATTCGCTGCGACGCTGAGCTGCAGCGCGTGTCCGTCCGCGGTACCGAGCTTGCGCCATGAGCGGACGATGTTCCATTCGGTCAGCGAGCGTCCGGCATTCTCACCGCGACCGATTGCGGTGATCGCGTGCGGCAGAAAAGCGATCGCGTACACGTCGTACTTCAGTGCGCCCGGGTAGGCACCAACCTTTACGGTGATCTGGCCGGCGACGAGCTGCGCGTCGACGGGAATGGTGACGGCCGGCTCAGCCAGCGCCGCATCGACTGCGGCACGATCCGAACCCAGCACACTGCGGCGTCCCTCGATGATCATCTGCGGTGTGTAGATAGTCGCCAGCCCGAGCACCCCGCCCCACCACTGCTGGCGCTCGGTCGCGGCGGCCAGCGAGAAGCGATCGCGCCAGCCCAGCTCATCCCAATAATCGACGTGAAAGCCGAGCGGCAGCACATCGGGCCGCGCAGCCAGCTCACCCAGCAGCGCCTCGGCGGGCGGACAGGAGCTGCAGCCCTCGGAAGTGTAAAGCTCCACGATTTTTGGCCGCGCGGGACCCGGGGCGCTCATCGCCGGCAGGACGGCGACGGCCAGGACAGGGCCCATGGCCAGTGCTGAGGCGAGAACGGCTCGTAGCCTGGGATTCACTTGCACCCTCGATCACTATGGAATGTGTGCTACCGCATCGGACTTTACGCCGTTCAGACCGCATGCGTCCAAGAGAACCCATCGGTCGGGCGTCTCCGAGGAGATCGGCGCTTACTGAAAAGGCTACAATGAGACTCTCCCATCGGTGAGACGCGGGGACGTTGCGGTTCCAGGCGCATACGCAGGGCCCGCTCAAAGCATGATCAGGATTGCCAGGCTCGAGACTTTTGCCGACCAGTTCGTCTGCTTCGTGCGGCTGACGACCGATGCCGGAGACGTCGGCTGGGGGCAGACCTCGACCTACAACGCCGACATCACGGCGCTAATCTTTCACCGGCAGGTTGCGCCCTGGGCGCTCGGCGCCGATGCAGGTGATATCGGTGCGCTGGTCGAACGCATCGAGGAGCGCGAGCACAAGTTCCCGGGCAGCTATCGCTGTCGCGCCTTGGCCGGTCTCGACACCGCACTGTGGGACCTGCACGGGAAACTCGCTGGCAAGCCGGTGGTTGAGCTGCTCGGCGGCAGACCGCGACGGCTCCGCGCCTACGCCTCATCGATGAAGCGCGATATCTCGCCCGACGAGGAGGCGGTGCGACTGGTGCGGCTGCGGGACGAAATGGGATTTGATGCCTTCAAATGGCGGGTTGCAGCAGAGTGCGGCCGTGACATCGATGAATGGCCGGGCCGCACCGAAGCGATCGTCCCGCGCGTGGCGCGCGCGCTCGGCTCCGGCGTCGCGAAGCTCGTCGACGCCAACAGCGGGTTCTCTCCGGCACGGGCCATCGAGGTCGGCCGGTTGCTCGAGGCCGAGGGGATCGGCCATTTCGAGGAGCCCTGTCCGTACTGGAAGCTGGAGCAGACCAGGCTGGTGAGCGAATCACTCGAACTTGACGTCGCCGGCGGCGAGCAGGACTGGGATCTGGCTACCTGGGCGCGGATGATCGGTATGCGCGCGGTCGATATCGTGCAGCCGGACGTGATGTACATGGGCGGGATGTCGAGGACGCTGCAGGTCGCGGCCATGGCTGCCAGCGCCGGGCTGCCGGTTACGCCCCACAGCGCCAATCTGTCGCTGGTCACGATCTGCACCATGCATCTGCTGGGTGCAATCCCGAATGCCGGCAAGTATCTCGAGTTCTCGATCGAAGGCGCGGACTATTACCCATGGCAGGATGGGTTGTTTCTCGGCGACCCCTACGCCATTAAAGACGGTTCCGTAAGCATTCCGTCGGCGCCCGGCTGGGGAGTCGAGATCAATCCGGCGTGGCTGGAGCGCGCCACTTATCAATGCAGCCAGCCACTGGCGTAGCCGGTCCGCACATGAACCAGATCTCGTTTCGGTGAAGACCAGTTGACTGAGTCCGGCATCCTCGGCGCGCGCTCGTATGTGGTCATGGGCGTTGCGGGCACCGGCAAGAGTACGGTCGGTTCCGCCCTCGCGCTTGCGCTCGGTCTTGCCTTTGTGGAAGGCGATGCCTATCACCCGGCGAGGAACGTGCAGCGCATGGCGGCCGGCATTCCCCTCACTGACGCGGATCGTTCCCCTTGGCTCAACGCCCTGGCCGCGCGCTTGCAGGAAGCCGAGCACGCCGGCACCGGACTGGTGATGGCGTGTTCCGCGCTCAAGCGCGCCTACCGGGAGCAGCTGCGTGGCGGGGCGGCCGGCGTCACGTTCATCTACCTGCACGGCGATCGCGAGCTCCTGGCCAGGCGGCTCGCCCAACGCCACCAGCACTTCATGCCCGCCTCACTGCTGGAGAGCCAACTCGCCGCGCTCGAACCGCCCACGCCCGATGAGGGGGCCTGGACCTATGACATCAGTCTCAGCCCGCGTGCGATCGTGGCATCGCTGGTGGAGCGTATCGGCGCCGAGTAAAGAGGCCACGTTGCCCTGAGACAGCGGGGCCTGTATCAGCAAGGGCAGCGCTGGCCGTTCACGACCGGGCGGTTCCACCCCAGAATTCCGGCACGTCAGGGGCGCTCCGCGCTCACCGCCATCGTCGCCGGGTTTGGCGCCGATGTGGATTCGTGCGGGCGATGGCAGGCGCGCGTGAGTTGCGCATACCAGGCGGCGCTGCTCTTGGCGATCCTGGCCTGAGTCGCATAATCCACATAATAGAGGCCGAAGCGCTTGTCGTACCCGGAGGTCCATTCGAAATTGTCGAGCAGCGACCAGACGAAATAGCCACGCAGATCGACCCCGCACTCGATCGCGTCCGCCGCGGCGCGCACGTGGGTCTCGAGGTACTGACGCCGCGCCTCGTCCTCGACGCGGCCATTGACCACCCGATCGCGGTAGGCAGCGCCGTTTTCAGTGATGAACAGTGGCGGCAGGCGGTAGTCGCGATGCAGGCGTGAGAGCAGGTCGGTAAGGCTGGCCGGCGATACTTCCCAACCCATGTCCGTGACTGGCGCACCCGGCGCGGCCGGCGCGGCCGGCTTGCCGGCGTGCGCAATGGTCGGGTAGTAATAGTTGACCCCAAGGAAGTCGAGCGGCTGCGCGATCAGCTGCAGGTCTCCCGGCGCGATCCGCGGTGCGTCCGGTCCCAGATGCTCGAGCACGTCCGCCGGATAGCTGCCCTTGCACAGCGCGTCCATGTACCAGCGCACCAGCAGGCCGTCTTCGAGTGCCGCCTGGGCCACGTCGTGCGTGGACTGGGTCGCTTGTGTGATCGGCGAGAGATTGAGCACGATGCCTACTGAGGCCGTGCCGCACATACTGCGCACGGCATTTGAGGCAAGACCGTGGCTCAGCAGGCAATGATGCGACACCTGGGCTGCAACGGCCCGGTCCTTCAGGCCGGGTGCAAACAGGCCGATCTGGTGTCCGAGGGTCGCGGTGACCCAGGGCTCATTATGCGTCGCGAATGAAGACACCCGATCGCCGAGCCGGCGCGCCACGATGGCGGCGTATTCCATGAATCGATAGGCGGTGTCCCGCGAGGCCCAGCCGCCTTGTTCGCGCTGCAGCGCAGCCGGCAGGTCCCAATGATAAAGGGTCGCATAAGGCTTGATATTCCGCCGCAACAACCCGTCGACGAGCCGCTCGTAGAAGGACAGGCCCGCTTCATTCAGTGCACCAGAACCGGTCGGCTGAACGCGTGGCCACGAAATGGAGAACCGGTACGCATCGACCGCCAGCTCGGACAGCAGGTCGAGATCGCTCTCCAGGCGGTGATAATGATCACAGGCCACCTCGCCGGTCGAGCCGTCTGCGATCGCGCCCGGGCGACGGCAGAATTCGTCCCAGATCGATTCGCCCTTGCCGTCCGCGGCTGCCGCGCCTTCGATCTGGTAGGCGCTGCTCGCTGCGCCCCAGATGAAGCCGGGCGGAAAACGACGGCGCAGGGATTCCATCGACGTTGTGTCGCTCATGCCGGTGCCATGCTTAAGCTATCGGGAAACGCCGCCCGTGGACTCACGCACCACGAGCTCGACGGCCGGCACGGTAATCTGCGGCCGGCGCCCGGCAATGAGCTGCAAAATCGCCTCCGCCGAGCATTCCCCCAGCTGCTGCACCGACTGCCGTACGCAGGTGAGCGGCGGTATGCGATAGGTCGAGGCCGGCAGGTCGTCAAATCCGACCACCGATACGTCCTTCGGCACGCCCAGACCTCGGCGGAACAGTGCCAGGCAGGCACCGTAGGCCGTCTGGTCATTGACGCAGAACATCGCCGTGAACTTCACGCCCGAATCCATGAGCTGGTACACGGCGCGCATCCCCCCCTCTTCGTGAAAATCGCCGGGCACGACCAGTTGCGGGTCGAATCCGATACCGGCCGCTGCCAACGCGTTCTTGTAGCCCAGCAGGCGTTCGTTGGCATCCGGATGGTTCACGAAGCCGGTCACAAAGGCGATGCGCTTGTGCCCGAGCTCCAGCAGATGTCGCATGGCCAGCATGGCTCCATTGCGATCATCCACCTGCATGCTGAACAGCCCTTTGGTGCGCAGCAGCCGGCCGGTCACGACGATGGGTACCTTCCGCGCATAGGCCTTGAGCGCCGCGTCACCCAGGCAACCGGCAAACATGATGATGCCGTCGACGCCACGATTGACCAGCTCTTCCATGCAGCGGACTTCTTCCTGCTCCTGCCAGTTGCCGCTCATGAACAGTGGCGCGTAGCCCAGCGGCTGCAGCCGGCGCTCGATGGCGACGAGAGCCTCGCCGTAGAAAGGACTGTCCATCGCCTGGCTGACGACGCCGATCGTCAGTGTCCGGCCCAGTGCCAGGCCCCGCGCCGCGGCGTTGGGCCGGAATTTGAACTTGGCGATGGCGGCTTCGACCGCCAGGCGCAGCTCGTCGCTGACGTTCACGGTGCGATTGATGATGCGCGACGCCGTGCTGGCCGAGACGCCCGCCTCGCGGGCCACCATCTTCAGAGTGACTGAATTGCGCGGACGGGGGCCACGCTTGCCCCGAACCCGGTGTGGGACGGTCTTCGACTTCTGCTTCATCGCGTCATCCCGGACTGGTCCGCAGCAGCGTGCGCTCCAGCTCCTCGAGCGTCCTGCCCTTGGTTTCGGGAGCATGGAACGCGAGGAACAGCAGGCCGGCGACCGCCATGAGGCCGTAGCCCAGGAAAGTGACTGCCGGTCCAAAGCGGGTGAGTTCCGACGGGAAAATCAGGGTGACACTGGCGCTGACCAGGGAATTCCAGAATCCGACCACCGAAATGGCCGCGGCGCGCTCCTCGTTCGGGAAGATCTCCGCCAGCATCACCCACATGACCGGACCGAGCGAGATGGCAAAGCAGGCCACGAAGGTGATGATGGCGAACAGCACCAGCTGCGCGTTGACGAGCGGCACGGTGCCCGGCGTCGCCGGCGCGGCATGGAAGGCCCAGCTGATGGTCAGCAGCGCGATGGCCATGCCCGAAACACCGACCAGCAGCAACGGCCGGCGGCCGAGGCGGTCGATGAGCCGGATCGCGACCAGGGTCATGGCGACGTTGACCAGGCCGACCAGCGCCGCTCGTCCTAAGGCCGTCGCCAGGCCGCCGCCGGCTTGCGCAAAGATGGTCGGCAGGTAGTAGAAGATGGCGTTGATGCCGGTGATCTGCTGGAAGAAGGCGATGCCGACGCCAAACAGCAGCACGAACCTGAGGCGTGCGGTGAAGACATTGCGGATGCGGACTGTGCTCGCTGCAGCCCTAAGGCTTTGCTGGATTTCCGCCAGCACCTGCTGGGCGGCACTCGCGCCATGGAGCGAGGTCAGCACCGACAGCGCCTGTGAACTGCGGCCCTTGTCGAGCAGCCAGCGCGGGCTCTCGGGCACGGTGCTCAATAGCACGAGAAACAGCGACGCCGGCACGGCCTGCACGCCCAGCATCCAGCGCCAGCTGTCCGCGCCCAGGCCCACGAGCAAATAATTGGAAAAGAACGAAACGGAAATGCCAATCACGATCATCAGCTGGTTGAGCGAAACCAGGCCGCCGCGGCGATTCGCGGGCGCAATCTCGGCGATGTAAACCGGCGCCGTGAGTATCGCCGCACCGACACCGAGCCCACCGCAGATGCGGGCCATCACGAATACGGTAAAACTCGTTGCGGTCGAGGCCAGCAGCGCCGATGCCATGAACAGCACGGCCGTCAGGCGCAGGACCGCGCGGCGCCCGTAGCGATCGCTGAGGAATCCGGCCGCAAGATTCCCCGCCATGGCTCCCCAGCCCAGGCAACTGACCGCCCAGCCCAGCCGCAGGCTGCCCGCGACCCCATTCAGGGCAAAGTACTGCTGTATGAAGGGCACGACGCCGGAGATGACGGTCGCGTCAAAGCCCAGCAGGAAGCCGCCCATGGCCACGGCCAGGGCCAGGCCGGTGAGATTGGTTTTCCCGGACTTCATGATTGACCGCTTGGCGCTACAGGAGCATTTTTTTCTGTAAATCGGTCCCGGCAGGCTGTTCTGCAACCGGTTTCAGGGATGCTGCCCTGTTTGCTCCGAGCGTGTCAAGCTTTCTCGGCGGCATCGCAATATTGCTTGATGTACAGCTGGTGTCCGGGCAGCTGTGCCACGGTCTTGTCGACCCGCGACTTGATGCCGGCCAGGAAGGCCTGCAGTTCCGCATCGCTCATCACCCCCGCGACCGGGTGGTGCTGCTCCGGCACGATGCCCTGGCCGAGCATCACCTGGATCCAGGAGTTTTCGGCGAACAGCTCGTTCGGGATGCGGAACACCCGCCCGGTTTCGCGAAACAGCCGGATGCGGTGCGCAAGCGTGGCGGGGATCTCCATGCCGCGGCAGTGCCGCCAGAACGGCGTGTCCTGCCGGGCGGTCAGGTGGTAATGCAGCACGATGAAGTCGCGGATATGCTCCCACTCGACCCTGGTCTGCTGGTTGAATTCCTCGACGTCCGAAGCGGCGATGCCGGCAAAGGGGAACATCTGCATCAGGCGGATGATGCCGCGCTGGATCAGGTGAATGCTGGTCGACTCCAGCGGTTCGATGAAGCCGCTCGACAGTCCGATCGCCACGCAGTTTTTCACCCAGTGCCGCAACCGCCGTCCGGCACGGAATTTCAGGACCCGCGGTTCGGTCAGCAGCTCCCCCTCGACATTGGCCAGCAGCGTCTGTTTCGCATCCGCGTCGCTCTGGTAACGGCTGCAGTACACCAGGCCGTTGCCGACCCGATGCTGCAGGGGAATTCGCCATTGCCAGCCGGCATCGCGGGCAATCGAGCGCGTGTAGGGCAGCGGGTCACCGGTCGAGCGCGTCTGCACCGCCACGGCGCTGTCGCACGGCAGCCAGTGGGTCCAGTCCTCGTAGCCCGCGTGCAGCGCCTGCTCGATCAGCAGGCCGCGAAAACCGCTGCAATCGATGAACAGGTCACCGGCGACTTCGAGCCCGGAATCGAGGCGCAGCGAGGCGATGGCGCCGCTGTCGGCGTCCAGGCGCACGTCCACGATCTTGCCTTCGATGCGGCGCACGCCGTACGGTTCGCTGAACTGCCTGAGGAACTTGGCGTACAGGCTGGCATCCAGATGGAACGCATAGTTCATGCCGCCCTGCGGCAGGTGCGCAAAGCGCCCTGCGAGCGCCGCCTGCAATTCGAGACAGTACTCCCCGTAGGGGCCCGCCAGTCCGCGTTCCCGCCCCCGCAGCCAGAAATGCTGGAAGCCGGCGGTCCAGTGATCGGTGCCGGAGGTGCCAAAGGAATGGATGTAGGTCTCGCCCAGCTGGCGCCAGTTCTCGAAGGCGATGCCGAGCTTGAAGGTGGCCTGCATCGCGGCCATGAACTTCTGTTCGTTGATGTCCAGCAGCCGGTGAAAAATAATGATGGGCGGAATGGTCGCTTCGCCCACGCCGACGGTGCCGATCTCATCGGATTCGATCAGGCAGATGTCGAGCACCTGTCCCAGGGTCTTGGACAGGGCCGCGGCCATCATCCAGCCTGCCGTGCCGCCACCGGCAATCACCACTCTGTTGATCTGCTTAGCCTGCAAGCCGCGCCTCCCTGACTGGTCCGCACCTGATCATCGGTTCAACTGTTTGAGCAGCAGCGCCCGCAGCGAGCGTGCACGCGTCTCGTCTATCGGGCCGAGCGCGCCCCGGCTGCGTACGGGGATGTGGGCCGTGGCTGCCTCGTCCGCGGCAAATACGTAGTGGTCGAAGAATCCGCGCCAGGCCGCGCGCTGTGCAGGCGGAAGCGCGCGCAGGCTCAAGAGCGCATGCAGCAGGGCGTTGACCGGGGCATCAAGGTAGGCTGGCGTCTGCTGCCACCAGTAGTTGATCAACACGTTGCAGGGCGCGAGTGCCTCGACGTGGTGCCACCACATGCCCGGGATGTACAGCGCGTCGCCGGCGGCAAGCTCGGCGAGGCGCGCGTTGCGCATGGCCGCCGCAAAGCGCGGGTGGCGCTCAAGGTCGGGGTTGGCGAAATCCACCAGGCTGATCTGCTGCCCTGCCGGCGTGAATTCGAGCGGGCCGGCGTACAGATTGGGCAATTCCGCCGGTGGAAACAGGGTGAAGCGGCGCCGCCCCACCGCCACGCAGGCGAGATTGTCGGGCATGTCGAAGTGCGCCGCGATACGCG
>DASWFL010000194.1:0-19126 GCA_036394255.1 Steroidobacteraceae bacterium | reverse complement strand
TACTGCAGGGACCCGCCGGCACGCGCTTCTTTCCAGACCCGCACACGCATGTGTACGCCGGGCACGATGAGCCGATCGACCTTGTCATCAAGGTCGAGACGCACAATCATCCGACGGCCATCGCGCCGTTTCCCGGGGCCGCCACCGGCGCAGGCGGAGAAATTCGCGACGAGGGGGCCACCGGCCTCGGGGCCAAGCCGAAGGCGGGGCTGGTGGGATTTTCGGTCTCCAATCTGCGCCTGCCGGGTTACCGGCAACCGTGGGAGCAGACCATCGGTGCGCCCGCGCGCATCGCCTCGGCGCTCGAGATCATGCTGGAGGGTCCGATCGGTGCCGCCGCGTTCAACAATGAGTTCGGCCGGCCGGGCATCTGCGGTTATTTCCGCACCTTCGAGCAGCACTGCCCCGGCGATCCGCCCGGACGCACGCGCGGCTATCACAAGCCCATCATGCTGGCGGGTGGCCTCGGCAATATTCGCCGCCCGCACGTTGCGAAGGGCGAAGTCTCGGTGGGCGCCCAGCTGGTGGTGCTGGGCGGGCCGGGCATGCTGATCGGACTCGGGGGCGGTGCCGCCTCCTCCCTCGGGAGCGGTGCCAGCAGCGAGGCGCTCGACTACGCCTCGGTGCAACGGGGCAACCCGGAGATGCAGCGGCGGGCGCAGCAGGTCATCGATGCCTGCTGGGCGCTCGGCGCCGCCAATCCGATCGAACTCATCCACGACGTCGGCGCGGGCGGACTCGCCAATGCGGTGCCCGAGGCGGTCGCGCACAGCGCACGCGGCGCGCGCATCAATCTGCGCGACGTGCCGAGCGCCGAGAGCGGCATGTCGCCGCTGGAAATCTGGTGCAATGAGGCGCAGGAGCGCTACCTGCTGGCGATCCGGCCCGCGGCGCTCGCCGACTTCGCGCGGCTGGCGCAGCGCGAACGCTGCCCCTATGCCGTCATCGGCGTCACGACCGCCGATGGCGTACTCATCGTCAGTGACTCGCTCCTGGGCGGTGACCCGGTGCACATGCCGATTGAAGTGCTGCTGGGCAAACCGCCGCGCATGCACCGCGAGGCCGCCAGCCTGCCGGCCCCGGTTGCGCTGAACGAGGAGTTCGCCCAGGTGAATCTGCGCGAGGCCGTGTACCGGGTGCTGCGCCTGCCGGCCGTCGCCGACAAGACTTTTCTGGTGACCATTGGCGATCGCACCGTAGGGGGCCTGGTCAGCCGTGATCCCTTCGTCGGACCCTGGCAGGTGCCGGTCGCCGATGCCGGAGTCACGATCTGCGACTACCAGCACCACGGTGGCGAGGCGATGGCTATCGGCGAGCGCGCGCCCGTGGCCCTGCTCGATGCGGCCGCCTCGGCACGCCTGGCGGTGGCCGAAGCGGTGACGAATCTGCTGGCCGCTGACGTTGCCACGCTGGGCGACATCCGCCTGTCGGCCAACTGGATGGCAGCCTGCGGCGAGGCTGGTGAGGACGCCGCGCTGTATGCCGCGGTACGCGCCGTCGGCGAGGAATTCTGCCCTGAACTGGGCCTCGCCATTCCCGTGGGCAAGGATTCACTGTCGATGAAGACGCTCTGGCGGGAAGGCGGTGAGGAGCGTGCCGTAGTGGCGCCGCTCTCGCTGGTGGTCTCTGCATTTGCGCCGGTCGCTGATGTGCGGCGCACGCTGACCCCGCTGCTGCGTCTTGATGCCGGTCCGACCACCCTGCTGCTCATCGATCTGGGGGAGGGGCGCAATCACCTGGGCGCATCGGCACTGGCGCAGGTGTACAGCGCGCAGGGAGGGCCGCCCGCGGACATGAAGAACGCCGCATTGCTGCGCCGATTTGCCGCCGCGCTCACCGCCCTGCGCGCTCGTTCGCTGGTGCTGGCCTATCATGATCGCGCCGACGGCGGCCTGCTCGTGACGCTCGCCGAGATGGCCTTCGCGAGTCACTGCGGCCTCGAGATCACGCTCGATGCGCAGCGCGGTTCGGCCCTGGCGCAGCTGTTCAGCGAGGAGTGCGGCGCGGTGCTGCAGGTGGCGACCGCGGAACTGCGCACGGTATGGCAGGAACTGGCGGCCCAGGATCTGCTCGATTGCAGCCGCGCAATCGGGCGACCGCTCGCCGAGCTGCGGCTGCGCGTCACCGTCGGGGAGGAGACGCTCGATGAACCCTGGGTGGAGCTGCGCCGGGCCTGGTCCGAAACCTCGTGGCAGATGCGCCGGCTGCGCGATGACCCGGATTGTGCCGACGAGGAAAACGCCGCTGCGCTCGACAGCACCGCGCCGGGCCTGCGCTGGCAGCTGAGTTTCGACCCGCAGCAGGATCTCGCCGCTCCCTACATTGCCAGCGGCGCGCGTCCGGCGATTGCGGTGCTGCGCGAGCAGGGCGTGAACAGCCAGGTGGAGATGGCCGCAGTGCTGGCGCGCGCCGGCTTCGAACCGCACGACGTGCACATGAGCGATGTGCTGAGCGGTCGCCAGGCCCTCGGCGGGTTTCGCGGCCTGATCGCCTGCGGCGGCTTCTCCTATGGCGATGTGCTCGGAGCCGGTGGCGGCTGGGCGCAATCGATCCTGCTGAACGAGGCGACGCGGCAGGCCTTCGCGGAATTCTTCGGGCGCACCGACACCTTTACGCTCGGAGTGTGCAATGGCTGTCAGATGCTGGCGCTGCTGCGTGAACTGATTCCCGGCGCCCAGGCCTGGCCGCGGTTCCTGCGCAACCGGAGCGAGCAGTTTGAGGCGCGGCTGAGCCTGGTCGAGATTCTCGATTCTCCGTCGGTGCTGTTCGCCGGCATGCAGGGTTCGGTGCTGCCGATCGCCGTCTCGCACGGCGAGGGGCGTGCGGTATTCGCGAGCGATGCCGATCAGCAGGCCTGTACCCGGCAGCGTCTGCTCCCCATGCGGCACAGCGACGGCCGCGGCAACGCCGCGCGCCTCTATCCGGCCAACCCGAACGGGAGTCCGGCGGGCATCGCCGCCCTCACTACCCCGGACGGACGCGTGACCATCGTGATGCCCCACCCGGAGCGCGTGTTCCGCAGCGTGCAGAATTCCTGGTCCCCGCACGATGCGGGCGAGGACAGCGGCTGGATGCGCCTGTTCCGCAATGCACGGGTCTGGATCGGCTGATCGGCCCGGCCGCGCCAGCCTAGGGCCGCCGCGGGTAGCTCAGTCCGAATCCCACCGGCCAGGTCGGCGCGTGCCCGCCGGCCCTGTTCTGCTCCGTCATCCCGGGCCCGTTGGGCCAGCGGAATGACAGCCGGCCGCTGAAATCGTAGCGGGGCTTGCCGGCCGCATCGCCGATCAGCACGTCGGCGATACCCTCGGCCTCCGTGCCGGGGAGCCAGGCGGCCACGAAGGCATTGCTGGCCTCGATCTCCGGCCGTACCCACAGTGGCCGGCCCGACAGAAAGACACTCACGGTGGGAATTCCGGCTCGCTGCAGCTCGCGCAACTGCCTCAGGGGCTGCCCCGGGTTGTAGATCGTGGACTGCACGTCGCCAAACATCTCCGCGTACGCTTGCTCGCCGTACACGACGATCGCCACGTCCGGCCGGTCGGCGCCGAGCAGGTCGGCACCGTCGACCAGGCGGCCGCCGCCGGCGGCGAGCGCCTGGGCGATGGCGGCTTTGACCGATTGCGCGCCGGGGAAATCCGCGTTGCTGGTATCGCTCCCCTGCCACGTGAGCGACCAGCCCCCGCATTGCATCGGAATATTCTCCGCGCCCGATCCGGTGACCAGCACCCGCGCCGAGGCGCGGACCGGCAGTGCACCGCGGTTCTCGAGCAGCACCAGGGATTTTCGTACCGCCTCGCGTGCCAGCTCGCGATGCGCGGGAGACTGCAGCAGCTCCAGGCGTCCTTCATAGGGCCGCGCCGCCTCGAACAGCCCCAGCCGGAATTTCACGCGCAGGATCCGGCGCACGGCGTCATCGAGCCTCGCCGCAGGAATGGCGCCGGTGCGCACGTCATTGAGCGTGTTCTCGTACAGGGCCTGCCAATGGTCAGGGGCCATGTACATGTCGAGCCCCGCGTTCACGGCTTCGGGGCAATGAGCGGCCGTGCAGCCCGGTATTTGTCCGTGGCCGCCCCAGTCGCCGATCACGAAGCCTGCAAAGCCCATGCGCCCCTTGAGCACGTCGGTGAGCAGGGAGCGGTTGCCGTGCATCTTGCGGCCCTGCCAGCTCGAATAGGAGGCCATCACGGTCAGCACGCCGGCATCGATCGCGCCGACATAGCCCTGGGCGTGGAGCCGGATCAGCTCCCGCTCGGTCGCCCGGTTGTCGCCCTGATCGAGCCCCTCGGCCGTGCCGCCGTCGCCGAGGAAATGCTTGGCCGTGGCCGCGATCCGTCCGGCCTGCAGCTTACCGGCGAGACCGGCTGGACCCTGGAGCCCCTCCACAGCCGCCCCGGCATATTCACGCACCAGCGCCGGATCCTCGCTGTAGCCCTCGTAGCTGCGGCCCCAGCGCACATCCTGCGGCACGGCCAGCGTCGGGGCGAAGGTCCAGTCGATGCCTGTCGCGGCCACTTCCTCGGCGGTGGCGGCACCGATTCGCCGCACCAGGCCCGGGTCATGCGCCGCGCCCAGGCCGATATTGTGCGGATACAGGACCGCGCCGACGATGTTGTTGTGCCCGTGGACGGCGTCGATGCCAAACATCAAGGGAATCGGTTCGTGGCCGGCCCGCGCTTCGAGCGACACGGCGTGGAACTCACGCACCAGGCTCACCCAGGCTTCCACCGGCGCCCGATCGTTACCGCCCGGCCCCGAGCTCCCGCCCGCGAGGATCGATCCGAGCGGGTAGCGCCGCAGATCGGCGGGTGTGATCGCCCCGATATCGGTCTGGATGATCTGGCCGACTTTCTCCTCCAGACTCATGCGTGCCAGCAATTCGCCGATGCGCGCTTCGGTGGGCGCGTCCAGGAGACCGCGGCTGCGAGCCTGCGGCCACAGCGGCAGGTGCACGGCCGGTTCTGGCGCTATCGTCGCCGGCGCCGCTGTCGCCGCGGGCGCGAGCAGGGCAAGAATGCCCGCACAGGCGCAGGCAGCGCCGAGTCTGAAAACACCGCCGGCATCGTTCATGGTTAACTCCGAAGGAAATCCCGATACCACGCACCACTGTGCTTGAGCTGCCGCCGCTGCGTGGCAAAATCGACGTGCACCAGTCCGAAGCGGCGCGTGTACCCTTCCGCCCATTCGAAATTGTCCATGAGCGTCCAGGCGAAATACCCTTTGACGGGTATGCCGCGCGCTATGGCCTCGCGCACGGCCAGCACGTGGTGCTGCAGGTAGCGGCAGCGCTGCGCGTCGGCTACCGAGCCGTCGGGGGCAGGGTGATCCTCGTAACTGCTGCCGTTTTCCGTGATATAGATCTCGCGCGCTCCGTATTCGTGATGCAGGCGCTCGAGCAGTACCAGCAGGCCATCCGGGGACACCTCCCAGCCCAGATCGGTACGCTCCACGCCCGGTGTCTCCACCACGCGCGCCGACAGCGGGCCGTCCTGGGGCGCATGGGCAACGGTCTCGGGAAAATAGTAGTTTACGCCCAGGAAATCCGTCGCTGCGGCAATCGTGTCCAGATCGCCCGACGCGACCTGCGGTGCGTCGGCGCCGCACAGCGCCCAGGTATCGGCCGGGTAGCCGCGACCGTACAGCGGATCGAGGAACCAGCGGTTGCGCAGGCCGTCGTACCGGCGCGTGGCGGCGATGTCCGCGGCGGACCGGCTCGCACTGGTGTGCGGATGGAGGCTCAGGGCGATGCCGACCCGTGCATCGCTCCTGTTGGCGCGCAATACCTGAACCGCACGGCCGTGCGAGAGCAGCAGATGGTGGCAGGTCTGGAGCGCCGTGCGCCAGTCACGCAGTCCGGGCGCGTGCAGTCCTTCGTAGCAGCCGATAAAGGCGCTGCACCAGGGCTCATTGTGCGTAATCCAGTGGCGCACGCGATCACCGAGCCGCCGGCTGATGACGTCCGTGTATTCCGCGAACTCGGCCACCGTGTCGCGCCGTGTCCAGCCGCCCTGATCCTGCAGGCGCTGTGGCAGATCCCAATGGTAAAGGGTGGCCCAGGGTTCAAGGCCGCGCGCCAGCATGCCGTCGATCAGTCGCGAGTAGAAATCGAGTCCCTTGGCGTTCGGGGGTCCGGACAGGCCGGAGGGCAGCACGCGCGGCCAGGCGATCGAGAACCGGTAAGCGCTCAGCCCCAGCTGCGCCGCGAGATCCAGGTCCTCCGGCCAGCGATGATAGTGATCGCAGGCCACCGCGCCGCTCGAGCCGTCGCGGATGTTTCCGTTCCCGCTGCAGAAGCGGTCCCAGATGGATTCGGCCCGGCCGTCGAGGCTGGCGGCCCCCTCGATCTGATAGGCGGACGTCGAGCAGCCCCAGCGGAAATCAGCCGGAAATTCCGCGCGGCGCGGCGCCTGCAGCGTTGCTGTGCTAACGGTGGTGGCGGCGGCTGCGGGGTGGGAGCTCATCTGCAGTTAAGTTACCGCAACGCTGGAAAGCTTTCCACCGCCAGCCGGGCGGCCGGCCTGGGGCGGGGCGGCCGGGGCTCAGCCCCGGGCAGGACCGGCGGCGGGGCCCGACTGAGCGGCCACGGCCACCGAAGCGCGCCAGGTCACGTTAATCGGGAATTCCCGCTGCACGGGCAGGAGGGAGTCATAGCAGCGATTGAGCAGGCAGTTCAGGCCGCTGACGGTGACTTCGCGCATCGGGATACGGACCGAGGTGAGGCGGGGCGCCGAAAACTCCGCACTCTGGGTATCGTCATACCCCAGCACCGAGACTTCCTGGGGTACGGCCAGGCCGGCCTGCTGGAAATAGGACAGCACACCGACCGCCATTTCATCGTTGGCACAAAACAATGCGGTAAACCGATGCCTCGAGGCCAGCAGCGCTTTCGCGGATACCCAGCCGCCCTCGGGAGAGAAATCGCTTGCGCTGGTCCGTACCGTCTGCAGGTCGATCCCGTGGCGGACCAGCTCGTTCCGGAAGCCCTGGAGGCGTGACACGTTGTCCGGGGAAGTGGCCGGACCGCCGATGACCGCGAACTCGCGATGCCGGTGCTGGAGCAGCGCCTGCGCGGCCACGACGCCGCCCTGCACATGATCAGCGGTAAAGCATTGGTCTCGGATGCTCTCAAACACCCGATTGAGCACGACGATGTTTGGCTGCTCACGCCCCAGCGCCACGACGTCCTTCTCGAGCAGGTCGTTGCTCAGCACGATCAGCCCGTCGCAATCGCGGTTGATCAGGAACTGTGCACCCTCGATGGCCTGGCGCCGCTCATCGGCCGAGCCGTGTCCGAACGCCACCACCATGTGGCGTGCACCCGCGCGCAGTTCGGCGTCGATGGTCTGCAGGATCGGGGTATAGAACGTGCCCTTGAGTATCGGGATATACACACCGATCATCTGGGTCGAGCCCGAAAGCAGGGAGCGCGCGGCGTGCGAGGGCCGGAAGTTGAGCTGCTCGATCGCCCGGCGCACGCGTTTCGCGGTCGCCGGCGCGACCGAACCCCTGCCGCTGACGACTCGCGAGGCGGTACCCAGGCCGACTCCCGCGAGGCGCGCCACATCCTTGATGGTCGACATGGAAATTGACGCTCAAAATTCGCAGCTGCTATATTGCCAGAGCCGCTGGGAACGTTTCCAGTCGGGCCTCTCTGTATCAGCGAATAGCCGAGTGCGCCCCCTATAATCCGCATGCGGCGATATGCGGCGTACCCACGCCGGGCCTTGGGGGCAATACGAGCGGAGCAATCAGGATGCCTGCGACCGGTGGACGGCTGAGCGGCGCGGCCGCGCTGCCGATAGCGCTCGTGCTGACGGGACTGGGCCTGCTGGCGAGCGATGTCCGCGCCGCCCCCGCCACTGCGGCGCCGCGCGCCGAGGTCATCCATTGGTGGACTTCTGGCGGCGAAGCCGCCGCGGTGCGGGCGCTGGCCAATGCCTATCGGGCCGCGGGCGGCGTGTGGGTGGACACGGCGATCGCCGGCGGCGAGCAGGCGCGCGCCGTGGCGATCAGCCGCATCGTCGGCAACGATGCGCCGGCGGCCGCCCTGTTCAACACCTCGCGCCAGTTTCGCGATCTCATCGACCAGGGGCTGCTGATCACACTCGATGATGTCGCCCGCCGCGAGAACTGGGAGACGATACTGCCCGAGCCGATGCTCAACGCCGTGCGCGTGGGCGGTCACTATTACGCCGCTCCGGTCAGCCTGCACATGCCGACCTGGATCTGGTACTCGCAGGCGGCGCTGCGCAGGGCCGGTGTCGCTGCGGAGCCGCGTAACTTCGACGAGCTGTTCACGGCACTGGACAAGCTCAAGGCCGCCGGACTGATTCCGCTGGCGCACGGTGGCCAGTCCTGGCAGGACAGCATCGTGTTTCGCGCGGTGCTCGCCAATCTCGGCGGCCGCGATCTGTACCTGCGGGTCGTTCGAGATCGCGATCCGCGCGCCATCGCCTCGCCCGAATTCCGGCAGGTATTGACGACTTTCAAGCGGCTGCACACTTACATCGATGCGGGCTCGCCCGGCCGCAACTGGAATGACGCCACGGCGCTGCTGATCACCGGGCGCGCCGGCTTTCAGATCATGGGCGACTGGGTCAAGGCCGAATTCGCCAGCGCCGGGCAGGTGCCGGGCCGCGACTTTGGCTGCATCCCCGGCTTCGGTCCGCACTCTCTCTATCTGATCCAGGGTGACGCCTTCGTCTTTCCACGTAGTGACGATCCGCAGACCCTGCGGGCGCAGCAGTTGCTCGCCAGCGCCATAACTGCCCGCGCCACGCAACTGGCCTTCAGCGCGCTCAAGGGTTCGATTCCGATCCGCGGCGACGTCGATGCCACCCAGCTCGACCGCTGCGCGCAGCTGGGTCTGACGATCATGAAGGATCGCACGCGCCAGGTGGGCAACGATGAGGCCTATCTGACGCCGGACCAGAATGGCGCGATGGCCGACGTGCTGACCGAATACTGGAACCGCGACCTCGCCGTGGAAGGCGTGCAGCAGCGCATCGCCGCCGCGCTCGCCGACTAGGCGCCGGCCCCGCATGAAATCCTACCTGAGCCGCGCGCACCTGGCACTGCTGCCGATGGCGTTTACGGCGCTGCTCTGCTACCTGGGGGCGACGCTCTGGTCGATACGCATTTCCTTGAGCAGTTCGCGCACTTTCCCCGTCCATGATTTTGTCGGGCTGGCGCAATACCGGCGCCTGTTTGCGAACGAGCGCTGGCTGCATTCGCTGGCAAACCTGGGTATCTACGGTGCGCTGTTCGTGCTCGCCTGCCTGCTGCTCGGATTTGTGCTCGCGGTGCTGATCGAGCGCGAGGTGCGCGCCGCCGGGGCCTTGCGGGTGGTGTTCCTGTATCCCTACGCCATGTCCTTCATCGCCACCGGACTGGCCTGGCAGTGGCTGCTCAATCCGCAGTTTGGCATCCAGGAGGCGGTGCGCCGCTGGGGATTCCCGCATTTCCAGTTTGACTGGCTCGTGGACCAGGATCGTGCCCTCTATACGATCGTCATCGCCACGGTCTGGCAGGCCGCGGGACTGGTGATGGCCATTCTGCTCGCAGGCCTGCGCGGCATCGACCCCGACATCTGGTCCGCCGCGCGCCTGGAAGGCGTCCCGGCCTGGCGCCTGTACATGTCGGTCATCGTGCCCATGCTGGCCGCGCCCTTCGCCACCGCCGCCCTGCTGTTGCTGACTGCGGTCGCAAAGCTTTACGACGCGGTGGTCGCGATGACGCAGGGCGGGCCAGGCACGGCGAGCGAGGTGCCCGCGAAGTTCATCATGGATCACCTCTTCGGTCGCGCCAACATCGCGCTGGCCTCCGCCGGCGCAACGGTGCTGGTGCTCACCGCGCTGGCCGTGCTGGCACCGCTCTTTTATGCGCGCGCCCGCGCGGCCCGGCTGCGCGCATGAGCGCTGCGGCGCCGACAATCGCACGCGGCGCCGGCCGGCGGCACCGGCCGCGCTGGTATGCTGATCCGGGGCGTCTGGGACTGCTCGCGCTGCTGGTTTCGGCCGCGCTGTGCTTCCTCCTGCCGCTGTACGTGATGGGGCTCACCTCGCTCAAGAGCATGGAGGAGATCAGGCAGGGCGCACTGCTGTCGTTGCCCGCGCAGCCCACGCTGGCGGCGTGGCGCGCCGCCTGGAGCGGTGCTTGCACGGGTGTGGCCTGTGAGGGCGTGAGCGCCGGATTCTGGAACTCGGTGCTGATCGTGGTGCCCAGCACGCTGATTGCGATTGCGCTCGGGGCTCTCAACGGTTACGTCCTGGCCTGCTGGCGCGCGCGCGGTGCCCAGCTGCTCTTCGCCCTGCTGATGGTCGGGGCATTCCTGCCCCTGCAGGTCATGATTTACCCCCTGGTGCGCCTGCTGGCACCCTTGCACCTCGTGGGCACGCTTCCGGGTATCGTGCTGGTCCACGTGATCTTCAGCATGCCTATCATGACTCTGCTGTTTCGCAACTACTACATGGCGCTGCCGCGAGAGCTGTTCCTGGCCGCGAGGCTCGACGGCGCCGGATTCGCGCGCATCTTCCTGCAGCTGATGTTGCCGATGTCGCTGCCGATGCTCGCCGTGGCCGCGATCATGCAGGCCACCGGCGTCTGGAACGATTACCTGCTGGGTCTGGTGTTCGCCGGGCGCGAGCACCTGCCCATGACGGTGCAGCTGAACAACCTGGTGAACACCACGACGGGCACGCGGCTCTACAACATTGACATGGCGGCGACCATTCTGACCGCGCTGGTGCCACTGGGGATCTATGTGCTGTCCGGGCGCTGGTTCGTGCGCGGCATCGCCGCCGGCGCGCTCAAGGGCTGAGCGATGACGGCGCTGTGTGTCGAGCACCTGTGCGTGCGGCTCGGAGGCCGGGCAGTCATCGACGATCTTAGCCTGGAGGTGGACGCCGGGGAGTTCCTGGTGCTGCTCGGGCCCTCCGGCTGCGGCAAGTCCACGCTGCTGCACACGGTCGCCGGACTGCAGGAATCCGCGGCGGGGCGCATTCTGATCGACGGCGTCGATCGCACCTGGAGCGATCCGAAGGATCGGAACATCGGCATGGTGTTCCAGTCGTATGCGCTCTACCCGACCATGACCGTTGAGGGCAACATGAGCTTTGGATTGCGCGCCCGCGGGCTGGCGAGCGCGGCGGTACGCGAGCGCGTGCGGCGCGTGGCAGAGCTCCTGCAGCTCGGTTCGCTGCTGCGGCGCCGGCCGGCGCAGCTCTCGGGCGGCCAGCGACAGCGCGTCGCCATCGGCCGCGCGCTGGTGCGGGATGCCGGGCTGTTCCTGCTCGACGAGCCCCTCTCGAACCTTGATGCCGGTTTGCGCGCCACACTGCGGCGCGAACTGAAGCTGCTACACCAACGGCTCGGCGCCACCATGGTTCACGTCACCCACGATCAGGTGGAGGCCCTGACGCTGGCGACCCGGCTCGCCGTCATGCACGGCGGCCGCATTCAGCAGCTCGGTCCGCCCGCCGAGGTGTACGCGCGCCCGGCGAACCGCTACGTGGCCGGTTTCGTCGGCTCGCCCGGCATGAACTTTCTTGACGGGACGTTCGCGACGCGTGGCGGCACGCCGCAGTTCCGCTCAGCCGGCCTCGTCCTCGATCTGGGCGCCTATCGCTACTGCGGGCCGCCGCCGCAAGAGGGCGAGAGCATCGTGCTGGGCGTGCGGCCCGAGCAGCTGCGGCAGGGCGGGGCGCCGGATGGGGCGCCTCTGGCGCAGGGCACGGTCGCGCTGGTCGAGCCGCTCGGCGGCCACGAGGTGGTGTGGTTTGATTGCGCCGGCGTAACACTCGCAGCCGTGAGCCGCGAAGCGCGCGGCTTTCGCAGCGGGGACACCGCGCACTTTCATGTCGACCCGGCTACGGTCTCGCTCTTCAGTCCCGGCAGTGGAGAGCGGCGTTAGCGCCGCTCATCATCGGTTCATGCACCGACGTCGCACTGCCGTCCGGCGGCTCGCACTCCTGCTGTCCTGCGCGCTATCGATCGGGGCGAGTGCGGATCCGCCTCGCGGGGCCGTGCAGGTCTGGGTCACGACGGCCGATCGCGCGCGCCTGCTCGCACGCGACAGCGACCGGCGTTTTGGCCCTGGCGCGCCCCTGCCCCTGGACATCGAAGTGGACGCGAGCGTGCGCTACCAGGAATACCTGGGCGTCGGCGCTGCGTTCACCGACGCCGCGGCGCAGCTGTTCGAAAAGCGCCTCGGGCGGCCGGCGCGCCGGACGCTGCTGCGGGAGCTGCTGGGTCCGGCGCCCGGGCTCGGCCTGAACCTGATGCGCATCCCGATCGGCGCCACTGATTTTTCCTCGGCTCACTACAGCCTGGACGATCGCCCGCTGGGCGAGACCGACCCCGCGCTCGTGCACTTCGCGCTGGGGCCGCATGGGCAGCGCCTGCTGTCACTGGTGCGCGACGCCCACGCCATCAATCCGCAGATCCGGCTGGTCGCATCACCGTGGAGCGCCCCGGCCTGGATGAAGAATACCGGCAGCCTCATCGGCGGGCGACTCCTGCCGCAGTATTACGGTGCCTTTGCCGACTATCTGCTGCGCTTCGCCGAGGAATACCGGAGCGCCGGCGTGCCGCTGTATGCGATCACGGTGCAGAACGAACCCGGTTTCGAACCCGACGACTACCCCGGGATGCGCTTCGACGCCGCGGAGCGCGCCCGTTTCATCGGCGCGCAACTGGGTCCGAAACTCGCGCAGCAGTCCCAGGCTCCGCTGCTGCTCGACTACGATCACAACTGGGATGTGCCCGGCTCTCCGCTCGAGGTGCTGGCCGATCCGGAAGCCGGCCGCTACATTGCCGGCATCGCCTGGCACTGTTACCGCGGGCACGTGGCTGCCCAGTCGCTGGTGCACGACGCGTACCCGCAGCTCCTCTCCCTGCTGACTGAATGCTCGGGAGGAGGCTGGGATCCAGGTTGGAGCAAGGCCCTGCGCAAGATCGTGGGTACATTACTGATCGAGGGCGCGCGCAACGGGGGGCAGGGGGTGGTCCTGTGGAATCTCGCGCTGGACGAGAAGCATGGCCCACACCTGGGCGGCTGCACCAATTGCCGTGGCGTGGTGACGATCGATTCCAGCGACGGGCAGGTGACCCGCAATGTGGACTATTACGGGCTGGCGCACCTGTCCCGCTTCGTGCGTCCCGGGGCGCGGCGCATCGCCTCGAGCAGCGGCATGGGCGGGCTGCTCAGCGTTGCCTATCGCAACGCCGACGACGGGTCGCTTGTGCTGCTGGTGTATAACGGTGCGCAGCAGGCGCGCCGCTTTTCGGTCACAAGTGAGCAGCGACACCTCGACTATGCATTGCCCGCCGACAGTGTCGCCACCTTCTGGTGGCGGCCGTCTGCACGGGGAACAGCGGTGCGCGGAACGGACCAGGGAGTAGACCATGAATAAGCGCTATTACTGGCTGCTGGCAACGGCCGTTGTCGCGGCCGGCAGCACCGCAGGGCCGGCACCGGCTCCGGCTTCGATTGCGACTTTCGCAGCGCGGCCGCGCATCTCCGGTGTCAGCATTTCTCCGGACGGTAAATACCTGTCCCTCCTGCAAGCCCAAAACGGCAGGGTCGTCGTGGTGGTCGTTGAGCGCCAGGGCGGCGCTGGTCGCTCGATAAAGGCAGTGCTGGCCGAGCCGGACAAGTTCCGCATCGAATGGTGCCAATGGGCAACGGCGGTACGCCTGCTGTGCGCGTACGGGGCGAACCTCGAAGAACAGGATATGGTTTATGGCATCACGCGGCTGGTAGCGGTCAACGCCGACGGCAGCAATATGCGCGTACTGCTGCAGAATTCCGATCAGGTGCAGGGGCAGTTTGAAGATGGCGTCATCAACTGGCATCCGGGCCCTGAAAACACGGTGCTCATCGAGGCCGATGAAGGCGTCGGCGTTACGAATCCGAACGCGGCAACGTCCGGCGCCGTGGTCATTGGCGAAGTCGGTACCTACGGCGCACCGGCGGTATTTGCGCTCGACGTGCTGACCGGGCGGATGAAGCCGGTGCAGCGCGCCCGGCCGCCTGTTATCCACTGGGCCACCGATTCACACGGGGAGGTGCGTTTGGGTTGGGGATTTGCCGGAACCACCGAGTCGTACTATGCGCGTCTCGCAGGTGATAACAAGTGGCAGCGCCTGGCGAAATTCGAGGAGTTCAGCCGGGAGAATCACTACACTCCCGTGGCCATCGACGCGGCGAATCCCAACAAGGCCTACGCCCTGGGGCCGTCCAATGGGCGCCAGGCGCTTTGGCTCATTGACCTGACGGACGCGGACCCGCCGCAGCTGCTGTTTTCGCATCCCACGGTGGACGTTTCCGGCCCGATCATCGGCAATCACGGCAACCTGCTCGGTGTCAGCTACGAAACGGAATATCCACAGGCGGAATATATCGATGCGACGGCGCGTGTGGCGGCGGCAGCGGTGCAAATGACGGTCCCGGGGCAGTACGTCGCCATTTCCGCTTCCTCCGAGAACGGGAAGGTCTTCGTGGTCGCTTGTTGGAGCGATCTTGATCCGCTGAGTTATCGCGTGTTTGATGCCGACACCAAAGTTGTGACTTCCATTGGCGCACCCTTTCCGGAGATCAAGACGGAGACCCTGGGCGCCATGCGACCGATCAGCTATCACGCGCGCGATGGAACCGCCATTCCGGGGTACCTGACCCTGCCGCCCGGCGGAGCCACCAGCCATCTGCCACTCGTGGTCATGCCGCACGGCGGTCCCATCGCCCGGGACAGCTGGGACTACGATTTTCTGCGGCAGTTTCTGGCCAGTCGTGGATATGCCGTGATGCAGATGAACTTCCGTGGCTCCGATGGTTATGGCAGCGACTGGTTTTTTGCGGCCCACCAGGACTGGGGCGGCCTGACCTACGATGACGTGATCGATGGTGCACGCTGGGCGATCGCGCAGGGCACCGCCGACCCGGCCCGCGTGTGCATCGTGGGCTGGAGTTTTGGCGGCTATATCGCGCTGCTCGGAGCGCAGCGCAACAGTGACATCTTTCACTGTTCCGTGAGCATTGCCGGCGTCAGCGACCTCAGCCTGCTGATCGATGAGGGCTATCGCTGGTTGGACAGGGGCGACGTTATACGCAAGCAAATCGGCACGGACTCCGCAAAACTGCGGCGCGACTCGCCGCGCCTGCATGCCGCTGATTTCAACGTACCGGTGCTGATCCTGCACGGCGACCAGGACCCGAACGTGCCGAGGAAGCAATCGCAGGTTATGGATGCCGCATTGACGCGCGCGTCCAAAGCGCATCGCTTCCTGCTGGTTCATGGCGCCGATCATTCGTTCAACGCGGATTCCGGACGCGCGACCCTGCTCACGGAAGTCGAGAGCTTCCTGGGCAGCCATATTGGTAACGCGCCGGCAGCGCCGCCGCCGGCGCCTTAGAAACCGCTGTCCCCGGGGCGCAGTTCGGGCTTGCGGGCTTCGGCAGCCAGGGTCTCGAAGGCAATCTGCTGGAGCGCGTGGGCCTGAAGCGGCGTCATGCCCAGCTCGGACGCGGCCAGTTCCTTGTCCCCCAGTAAGCGGGGGTCCTTGCCCGTGACGCTGCCAAAGATCAACAGCGCCTCAAGGTAATAGCCGTAGCTGCTGGCATGATAATTGTCCGGTGCCCATAGGTCGATTTGCCCTGCCGGGGCGGGCAGGAGCGGGTTACGCACCGCGATGGCCGCCTCGATCGCCCGATTCCAGGATTGGCCCACCGGTATCACCGCCGCGATGAGAGGCGAGTGCCGGGCGGCGCTGTCGCAGGCGGCCCGCAGGTCGAGGGCCATGCGGTCGATGGGTTGGCCGAACCAATGCCCCGAGGGCAGATAGGTTTGATCGGCTCGCGACCAGGTGGCGACCAGTCGCACATCGACGCGCGGATTGCGGGACTGGAACAGCTGCGCGAGCCGCGCGGAATAATCGATGACCTTGGCGGCGTTTCCCGGGTCACCTTCGTCCAGCGTGCTGTAGGGTTGCAGGACGACATGATCCCAGGGGCGCGCGATCAGCGCCGACTTTTGCGTGTAATGAAAATCCAGGTTCATGCCGCCCGCTGCTTCCAGGCTGACCTCATAGTGGAGGCCGGCCTGACCGGCGAAAGTTCTGAACAGAGCCGGCACGCCGCCCGTGCCCTCGTGGTTCAGGTCCGTCACGGATTCAGGCCGGTAGTTCTGGACCGGAGATAGCGCACCGACCGTGAAGCTGTTGCCGATGAAGAGAATCGTATCCGCGCAAGCCGGCGCGCTCGCCCAGGGGGCGATCAGCAGGAGCGCCGCGAACCGGACAACTTTCGAGAGTAGGCTCACCATCGCTTGGGTCCTGTGGGTTCAGTCTCCGAAGATTCGCTATCCGACCCGATCGGCAGTCCGTTGCGTGGCGTTTTTGAATTGCCACAGGGCGAACTCTCGCTCAATCTGCTCCAGCGTCCTGCCTTTGGTTTCCGGAACCCGCAAAAGAATGAACAGGAATCCGACCAGACAAACCGCGCCATAAGTCCAGAATGTCTTCGCGGCCCCCAATCTGTGGTTGAGAATCGGGAAAGTGAAGGTCACGAGGAAGCAAGCCACCCACAGCGCCGACACGGAGACCGAGACCGCGAGGCCCCGGATGCGGTTTGGAAAGATCTCAGAGATCAATACCCAGGTCACGGGTGCAAGCGATAGGGCGTAGCAGCCGATGGTACACAGAGTGAGCACAAGCACGCCGATGCCCTTGATGCCCGCCGCGTAGGCGCATCCAAGCAGGATATGTGACAGCGCGATGCCGGCGCAGCCGTAGAGCATCAGCGCCCGCCGGCCCAGACGATCCACCCACGCCAGGGCGACAAGAGTAAACGCCAGATTCAGGGCTCCTGTTACGACGATATTAAAGAGGACGTCATTGACACCGTAACCCGCATTTCGATAGATCTCCTCGGCGTAGTTGAAGATCACGTTGATCCCGCTCCACTGCTGCAACACGGCCAGACCCACGCCAGTCAGCAGAATGCGAACGACGCCAGGGGCCAGTATTTCCCGCCAGGCGGCGCCCATCCGCTCTTCGCCGTCGAGCGACCCGCGAATCTCCACCAGGGATTGGAGGGCGTGATCTGCGCCGCCGATCCGCGCGAGGATTTCGTGGGCCTTGTCAGCGTTGCCACTCTTGGCCAGCCAACGGGGGCTTTCCGGGATGAACCAGGCGCTCAGTAAGTACACCAGCGATGGCGCGGCAACGGCAGTGAACATCCAGCGCCATCCCAGTTGGCCATTCCAGGACAGACGGATCGTCTCTGCGGACGCACCGTCCGGAACGCCTTGCGCGATGGACCAATTAACGATCTGCGCGGCAAGAATACCGACGACGATGGCGAGCTGGTTCAGCGAAACCAGGCGCCCGCGCCAAGGGGCGGGACTGATCTCAGCGATATACATCGGGGACAGGTTGGACGCCATGCCGATGGCCACGCCGCCCACGATTCGCCAGGCGACAAAGGCGGAGAACTGTTGCGCCCAGCCGGTGTAGATCGAAGAAACCACGAACAGGAATCCGGAGGCAATCATCAACCTCTTCCGGCCGAAGCGATCGCTGAGCGCGCCGCAGGCAATCGAGCCCATCAAGCAGCCCAGGAGCGCACAGCTATTTGCCCATCCGATTTGCGCTTCCGAACTCAGCTGAAAGTAGGCTTCGTAAAAGGGTTTCGCACCCCCGATCACGACCCAGTCGTAGCCAAAGAGCAAACCACCGAGGGCGGCCACGGCCGAGACCAGCCAGACATAAGTCGCACGGTTGCTCATGGCGACATGGTCTCGCTAACGCGCCGCTGCCAGTGCGGCGAGTCGGGATGCCTCCGGATGCTCGGTCATGCCTGGCGTCTCGTGTTTACCATTCGGCGACGCTCCCATCTGGGTGGCGCCAGAGAGGATTCCGCCAATCCTGGGCGACCAGGCTCGCTTCGATAACGCGTTCTTCGTCTATCTCAACCCCCAGGCCTGGCAGCGGCAGAGGTGCGATGTACCCTTGCTCGATCCGAAAGTCGTCCTTGTTGCGCACATAGTCGAGGAGTTCGACCTGCTGGTTGTAGTGAATGCCCATGCTGTGCTCCTGCAGCATCGCGTTACGGGAGACGAAATCGATCTGGAGGCAGGCCGCGAGTGCAATCGGACCCAGGGGGCAGTGCGGTGCGAGCGCCACGTCGTAGGCTTCGGCCATCGCACCGATCCTGAAGCACTCGCTAATGCCCCCGGCATGCGAGAGATCTGGCTGCAGGATGGCGATGCCGCCGGCCGCCAGCACCCGCTTGAACTCGGAGCGGGAGTACATGCGCTCGCCTGCGGCCAGTGGAATGGAAGTCTTGGCGGCGAGTCTCGGGTAGTACTCTGAATGTTCCGGCAGGACCGGCTCTTCGACGAACAGCGGACGAAAGGGCTCGAGTTCACGCAGCAGCACTGCTGCCATCGGCCCGCTGACGCGACCATGAAAATCGATGCCGTAGCTGATCTCGGCTCCGAATGCGGCGTGGATCTGGGCTACCTTGGCTACCGCATCATCGATCGCACGCGGCGAGTCGATGAGCGCCAGTTCCTGGGTGCCGTTGAGCTTGAAGGTATCAAACCCAGCGTCGATGAGCTTGCGGATATCTTCGATGATCTCGGCCGGGCGATCCCCGCCGACCCAGCGGTAGGTTTTCATGCGATCGCGCACCAGACCCCCGAGCAGCTGATGGACGGGCACCCCCAGGGCCTTGCCTTTGATGTCCCAGAGCGCCTGATCAATCCCGGCGATCGCGCTCATCAGGATCGGGCCACCGCGGTAGAAACCGCCACGGTACATGGTCTGCCACAGATCATTGATGCGCGCGGGATCCTTGCCCATCACGAAGTGCGAAAGCTCCTGCACGGCTGTTTCAACCGTGCGGGCACGGCCCTCGACGACCGGTTCACCCCAACCGACAATGCCTGCATCCGTTTCCATTTTCAGGAACAGCCAACGCGGTGCGACGTGGTAGGTACTGAGCCGCACGATCTTCATGGCACCGTCTCCCGTAACGCCCGCCAGTACGCCCTGGCCGTATCGATCTTGAGCGCCGGCGTCCAGGACACGCTTGACCCGACGAGTGTCATTCGTGATAAAGCTGCAGGCG
>DASWFL010000193.1:0-3150 GCA_036394255.1 Steroidobacteraceae bacterium | reverse complement strand
TCTTCGCCGGACGTGGTCGATCTCGACCTCGGTGCGGCCCTGAGTGGTGGCGAGTCGACCGGCGAGACGCATAGCCTCGGGGACACGGGCGTGGACTTCGTGCTCGATGACCCGGCACGCGGTTCGGATGCCACCGGATCGACGCGGGAAATGCCGACCTCGCAGACCGTGACCATGGAGTTGCGTGACCCGAGCTCCGATGCGCCCACGATGGAGAATCCGCAGCACGCCGGCATGGATAACCCGACGATCCGCCATAAGCTCGAGCCGACCGGGCGATTCCTGAGTGCGGCGACGGAGCGCACCGCGGAACTGGCACTGGACGATCTGGGCCTCGACCTGTCGGCCGGCGATACCGGTGACCATGAGGCCACCGATGCGGGGACGGATTCCGCGCCCACCGTCCTGAGCTCGATGGACGCCGAGACCCGGCAACTGCTCGCCCGTACCGAAGCGGCGACGCGTGACACGGCGGAGATGCAGGCCGTGGGGGGCAACAGCAGCGAGAGCGGCACCTGGCTGTTCACCGACAAGGATTTTTCCGCGACCGACCAGACGCAGCTGGCAGCGCACGCGCACGCAGCGACCGAGCTGGTCACCGCGATCTTGCCGCCGCCCGCGACCCACCTGGATTTCACCGGCCGGATCGCCGCGCTGAGGGAAAAGGGGGGTGGTGAGGTCGACCTGAATCTTGATCAACTCGCCGCCACCGGCAGGTCGGCCCGCGCCATCGATCTGGACGTCGGCGCCCAGACGGTAAACGAGACCGGCCAATTCACCCAGACGCAACGCCTCCCGGGCGAGGCATCCGTCACCGATACGGAGCCGGCGACCATGAGCGAAGTGGGTACCAAGCTGGACCTGGCTCGCGCCTACATGGATATGGGCGATCCGGAGGGCGCGCGCAGCATCCTGGAAGAAGTGCTGAGCGAGGGATCGGCCTCACAGAAAACCGAGGCGCGTCGCCTCATCGACTCACTGCCGGGCTGAGGCCCGGATGGGACGCATTGCCGTCGGCGTCGAGTACGATGGTGCCGCCTTCCATGGCTGGCAGCTCCAGCCCCACGCCAATTCCGTCCAGGCCACCCTGCAGGATGCCCTCGGCCAGGTGGCTGCGGTGCCGGTCGTCCTGAGCTGTGCGGGGCGTACCGACGCGGGCGTCCATGCCCGCGCCCAGGTGGCTCACTTCGATACCACCGCGCAACGCAGTGCCCGCAGCTGGCTGCTCGGCACCAACAGTGCCTTGCCGGCCGCGGTCAGCCTGCGCTGGGTGCAGCCGGTGAGCGAGGATTTTCATGCCCGCTACGGGGCCCTGCGCCGCTCCTACCGCTACCTGCTGCTCAACCGCCCGGCACGCTCCGCCCTGGCGGCTGGGCGGGCCTGGTGCGTGCACCGGCCGCTGGATGCCGTGCGGATGCAGGCCGCCGCGGACACGCTGGTCGGCGAGCACGACTTCAGCGCCTTCCGCGCCGCCGAGTGCCAGGCCCGCACGCCCGTCAGGCGGGTCGAGTCCCTGAGCGTGCGGCGCTGCAATGACTGGGTGCAGGTCGATATCAGCGCCAATGCCTTCCTGCACCACATGGTGCGCAACATCGTCGGCACCCTGGTGGCGATCGGGCAGGGGGACGCGCCGCCGGAGCGGGCGCGCGAGCAGCTCGATTCCCGGCAGCGCCGCACCGGCGAAGCGACTGCGCCGGCCCAGGGCCTGTACCTCTGGCGGGTCGACTACCCGCCCGGGTTCGGCCTGCCGGATGATTCCGCTATGATCAGCCTGGCCGAAGTGACCGAGGGCTGAAGCTGTGTCGTGGTTCGAGAAAATCGTGCCCTCACGCATCAAGACCGAACGGCGCTCGCGTTCGGTCCCCGAGGGGCTGTGGATCAAGTGTCCGGCCTGCGATGCCGTGCTGTACCGGGCCGAGCTGGAACGCAACCTCAACGTCTGCCCCAAGTGCGCGCACCACATGCGCATCGGTGCCCGCGTGCGCCTGCAAGCGCTCCTGGATCCGGGTCCGAAGCTGGAGATCGGCGCGCTGGTGCAACCCGAGGACCCACTGCGCTTCCGCGACAGCAAGCGCTACAAGGACCGGCTGGCGCAAGCCCAGAAGGCCACCGCCGAGCGCGACGCGCTGATCGCACTGGCCGGCCGCCTGCACGGCGAGGAGCTGGTGGCCTGCGCCTTCGAGTTCCAGTTTCTGGGCGGGTCGATGGGCTCGGTGGTCGGGGAGCGGTTTCGCCGCGCGGTCGATCACTGCGTCGCGCAGCGCTGCCCCCTGGTGTGCTTTTCGGCCACGGGCGGAGCGCGCATGCAGGAGGCGCTGCTGTCGCTGATGCAGATGGCCAAGACCAGCGCGGCGCTGGCCCGCCTGGCGCGTGCCCGCCTGCCCTACATTTCGGTCATGACCGATCCGACCACCGGCGGTGTGTCGGCCAGCCTCGCCATGCTGGGGGATCTGAATGTCGCGGAGCCGCGCGCCCTGATCGGCTTCGCGGGCCCGCGCGTCATCCAGCAGACCGTGCGTGAAACCTTGCCCGAGGGCTTTCAGCGCAGTGAGTTCCTGCTCGAGCATGGCGCGCTCGATCTGATCATCGACCGCCGTGAAATGCGCGATCGGCTGGCGGCGCTGCTGAACATGCTGATGAAGCGACCCGTGCTCCAGTCCTGATTGATGCCCGCAGCACGAACGCTGTCCGAGTGGCTGACCTACCAGCAGGAGCTCCATCCGAGCAGCATAGACCTGGGGCTGGAGCGCGTGAGCGCGGTCGCCCGGCGCCTCGAACTGCTGCCGCCGGCGGGCCGGACCGTCATCATCGGCGGCACCAACGGCAAGGGCTCGACCGCCACGCTGCTGGCGGGGCTGGGCCAGGCGCACGGGCAACGCGTCGGACTGTTCACCTCCCCGCATCTGCTGCGCTACCAGGAGCGCATCGCAATCGACGGGGTGGAAGCGGGCGATGCCGAACTGGTCGCGGCTTTTGAGCGCATCGAGGCGGCGCGCGACGGCGTTTCGCTGACCTATTTCGAATTCAACACGCTGGCGGCGCTGGTGCTGTTCCGCAGCGCGAAAGTGGAGCTGACGATCCTCGAAGTGGGTCTGGGCGGACGGCTCGATGCCACGAACGTGGTGGACGCGGACGTCGCGGTCCTGTGTT
>DASWFL010000192.1:0-4284 GCA_036394255.1 Steroidobacteraceae bacterium | reverse complement strand
CACCTCGTAGATGACGGTCGGTGCGCTGGTGATCAGGTCGAGGTGGTATTCGCGCTCCAGCCGCTCCTGCACGATATCCATGTGCAGCAGCCCGAGGAACCCGCAGCGGAAGCCGAAGCCGAGCGCCGTGGAGACCTCCGGTTCGTAGTGCAGCGCCGAGTCGTTGAGCTTGAGCTTGGCCAGCGCGTCGCGGAAGCTCTCATAGTCCTCGGAGTTGATCGGAAAAACGCCGGCAAAGACGCGTGGCTGCACCTGCTTGAAGCCCGGAAGCGGTGCGGCGGCGGGCCTGTACTCGGAGGTAATCGTGTCACCGACCGGCGCCCCGTCGATCTCCTTGATGCCCGCGGCCATGAACCCGACCTCGCCCGCTCCCAGCTCGCGTATCGCCACCGACTTTGGCGTGAAGCGGCCCAGCTTGTCGATGGTATGGCTGCGGCCGGTGGACATGATCTGGATCTTCTCGCCGGTGCGCAGGACGCCATTCACCACGCGCACCAGCGACACCACGCCGACGTAGTTGTCGAACCAGGAATCGACGATCAGCGCCTGCAGGGGAGCCTGCGCATCGCCCCGCGGCGCGGGAATCCGCCGCACGATCTCCTCGAGCAGCTCGGGCACGCCCTCCCCGGTCTTGGCGCTCACCAGCGCGGCGTCGTGCGCCTCGATGCCGATGATCTCCTCGATTTCCTTCCGGACACGCTCGGCGTCGGCCGAGCCCAGGTCGATCTTGTTGATGACCGGCAACACCGTCAGCCCCTGCTCGACCGCGGTATGGCAGTTCGCGACGCTCTGCGCCTCCACGCCCTGGGAGGCATCGACCACCAGCAGCGCGCCGTCGCAGGCGGCAAGGCTGCGCGACACTTCGTAGGAGAAATCGACGTGCCCCGGAGTGTCGATGAGGTTGAGCTGGTAGCGCTCCCCGGAAGGCGAGTCGTAGTGCAGCGTGACACTCTGCGCCTTGATGGTGATGCCCCGTTCGCGCTCCAGGTCCATGGAGTCGAGCACCTGCGCCTGCATCTCGCGCTCCTCGAGCCCGCCACAGAGCTGAATCAGTCGGTCAGCGAGCGTCGACTTGCCATGATCTACGTGCGCGATGATGGAAAAATTGCGTATTCGTTGCATCACTAGGCAGGGTTCAGCCGCTCGGGGCGCGCGGATTATAGCCGCAAAAGCCGCAGCAGTTCCGGGACGTCGAGCCGCTGCCCGCAGACGCGCTCCCCATCGAGCAGCAGCACCGGAACCTGCAGGCCCCAGCGTCGCTGCAGCAGCGGGTCGGCATCGACGTCCACCACCGTCACTGCGGGGATCGGCAGACGGGCACGCAGGCCGTCAAGCTCGAGCAGCAGGCGCTCGCACAGCTCGCATTCGGCGCGGCTGAGCAGTTCCAGCCGCCCGGCCGCGGGCGCGGCCGTCAATGGTGCGAGCCGCTGGCCGGGCGCCTGGGGGATGCAAAGCCTTCGCGGAGCGAGCCGGCGATGGCGCGCACCGTGGCCGGCGGCACCTCACCGATCGCGGTCACCTTGTGACCGTCCACCACGGTCGACATCGCGCTCGAGGAGCCGACGCTGGTCATCGTCGCCGCCACGCTCACGCCGGGCGGCGAACTCGCCTGGCGCGATGCCGGCTCCACGAACACGGAAACGCAGGCCAGGCCATCGCTGAATACCAGATGGGTCACCGGCGTGCTGGCGCCGGCCAGGATCTGGGTGGAATTGGCCGTCAGGTGAAAGCCCGGGGGCAGGCCAGCAACCTCCCAATTGCCCTCCGGCAGCTGCGATTCTGGTGTCGTGGGCGCCGCGTGACGTACCCAGCGGTAATCACGTGCGGCGATCGCCGGCTGCAGCGCCGCATCGGCGATGTGCGCCGGCAGGCTCAGCTCGGTGAACACGAGCTGCTCGACGACACGGCCATTGGAGGCGCGCAATTGAGTCTTGAGCGGCATGGCGCTCGCATCGTCGATCCAGACCCGATACCCATAGCGCAGGTCATCGAGCGGTTCGACGGCCACGACATGTGAGGCTCGTCCGCTGATCCGCGTCGGGTGCTCCTCGCTCAGCCGATACACCGCGGACCCCGCGGTGTCGAGGCGCAGCAGTTCGGTGAGCAGTAGGCCTTCCTTGGGCCCGCTCTCGACCAGGGCCACGCGCTGGTCAGGGAAGTAGGCCGTCAGCTCCCCGTTGCGGCGGATGACCTCGCGCCCCGAGCCATCGAGCGAGGCGATTCGTTCGCCGATCTCGCTGCCGCTGACACGGTGCACGATCCTGAGCGTCTCGGTCTGGCCGTCCTGCTCATGGACGAATATGCCCTGGTAGTTGCGCGTCGCGAGGGCGCGCTCCATGCGCTCCAGCCAGGCACGCGGATCGTCCGCCAGCACCGCAAAACTGGCGGCCAGGCTGACCCAGCCCAAGGCTCTGGCGGTAGCTCCGACGCTGATCCTAGCGTTGTCCATTGGCCTGGGCGGCGCGATCAACTGGCGCCACATCCACCCCGGTTACGCTGAAGGGCACGGCCGGCGCAGGCTGGACCGACTCCGTGGCGATCAGGGCGGAAAGCAGGCTCCGCCGCGCCAGCGGCGCGGACACCTCACTGTGCGCGACGACGTATTCGGCCAGCACCGCCGGCACGGCCAGATTGTTGCCCACACCGGCAGGCGGCACGACGTAGCTCGCCAGCTCGTCGCCCCCGGCTACGGTCTGCGGGCGGGCGACGACAGCGGCCGGCATGGTCAGGCGCGCAACGCTTGGAACATAAGCGGTAAGGGCTTCCTCGTGCTGGGGCAGGCCACTGCGCAACAGCATGATCGCCGCACCCG
The DNA here is from genome assembly GCA_036394255.1 of Steroidobacteraceae bacterium. Classification (GTDB taxonomy): domain Bacteria; phylum Pseudomonadota; class Gammaproteobacteria; order Steroidobacterales; family Steroidobacteraceae; genus FEN-1191. The sequence goes on along the minus strand of DASWFL010000192.1, from coordinate 1,472 downwards.
CCACGCCGGCCGCGACCGCGGAGCCCAGCGCCGCACGGCGCAGGAAGCGGCCGCGCCGCACCGCGGCTCTAGCGGAACCGCCCGCCAGGGCCGCGCTCACGCGGCGGGCGAAGTCGGGCCTGACCTGCGCCACCGGCTCGGCGCGCAGCGCCGCGCCGATGACTGAATAGCGCGACCAGACGGCGCGCAGCTGTTCATCGCGCGCCAGGCGGCGCGAGAGCAGCTCGCATTCGGCGGCGGGCAATTCGCCGTCGAACATCGCGGACAGTTGGCTGGCAAGTTCGTCCTGGTTCACAACAACTCCTGGGTGCGGCCGAGGCCGCCGTCAAAAACTTCACGCAGGCGCCCGTCGATCGCCTCGCGGGCGCGGAAGATGCGCGAGCGTACCGTGCCGACGGGGCACTTCATCGCCACCGCGATCTCTTCGTAACTCAGGCCCTCGAGCTCACGCAGCACGATCGCGGTGCGCAAGTCCTCGGGCAACCTGCCCATGGCGGCCTGCACGATGTTGCGGATTTCATCGCTCAGGGCCAGGCCTTCGGGCGTGTCCGGATCCTTCAGCCGGCTGCTCATATCCGTGCCTTCGTCGCTGCTGTGCGCGTCGAGCTCATACCCGACGGGATTGCGTTCGCGCGAGACCAGGGCGTTCTTCGCCGTGTTGATCGCGATGCGATACAGCCACGTATAAAAGGCGCTGTCACCGCGAAACTGCGGCAGCGCCCGAAAAGCCTTGATGAATGCTTCCTGGGCGACATCTTCGGCGTCCGCCGGATTGCGCACATAACGCATGACGAGCTTGACGACTTTGTGCTGGTACTTGAGCACCAGCAGATCGAAGGCGGCGCGCTCGCCGGCCTGCACCCGCCTCACCAGGCTCAGATCGCCGGTATCCGCGCTCATGTCCATAAGCGTCGAACCGGGCGCCGCACCCGTAGCCGCGTGCGAGCGTTCAGACCCCCGTTGCATCTGAAAGTTCGCCATCGTCCGGGCCTTCCCTGCACCAAACTCTCCACCATTTAGCCCAGCCCCGGTCAGTCTAACAGCAGCGCCGAAATCGAGTTTCATGGCAATCAGCCGCACACTGCCGGAACGTGGAACGTCATTCTGACTTTGAGTCGCGCCCGGGCCTTCGGTTCCGTTGGCGCCGTATCAAGATTGCACCGACAGCGGCTGCGCGCGTTCGGCCCACGCGGCCACACCACGGCCACACCGCGGCCAGACCGCGCTCACAGCGCGGTGGCAGGCCCGCAGGGTGGCCCTGCTTGAACATAAGCCCTGCCCCCAGGCCCCGGCCGTAGAGGCCAGCCCGCTCCAGGCGCCTTCGCCACCCGGGCGATGGCCAGGCGATCCTCTGGGCGAGCTGAGGCCCCGAGCTCAATGCCGGGTGGAGGCCAGCTGAGCGACGAGCGCAGCGATTGCCGGGTCGGAGGGGGTGTCATGGCCCAGCAGGTAAGCGGCGATCAGCGGATCAG
>DASWFL010000191.1:0-4266 GCA_036394255.1 Steroidobacteraceae bacterium | reverse complement strand
GTGGCACAGCGGGTGCGCGGCCCCCTGGAGCAGGCCCGCCGCAAACAGGCCCGGCACATCCTTCGCCTGCACCGGTCCGTAGGCCACGCGCCCACGCGCAGTCTGCACTTCGATCAGCGGCTCGAGCCAGAAGGCGCCGCGCGAGCCGTTGCGTATCAGGCGGATGGGTTGCCTGGCGCGCGCGGCCTCGGCCTGCAGGGCGCGCACCACGGCCTCGGCGCCCAGCGCCACCGCCGTCGCTTCGCCCGGTACGTAAATAGTCGTGCTCATGGCCTGCCGCTCGCCACGAGAGCATCGAATCGCTCCGGCGTCACGCCGGCGTGCAATTCCTTGTCGATCATCAGGGATGGCCCGCAGGCGCAATTGCCCAGGCAGTATACGGGCTCGAGGGTGTAGCTGCCGTCGGCGCTCGTGCCGTGAAAGTCCACGCCCAGGACGCGCTTGGCATGCGCTTCGAGAGCCGCCGCGCCCACCGCCTGGCAGGCCTCGGCACGGCATAAGTAGATCAGCTTGCGGCCCGGCTGCGTCTGGCGGAAGTAGTGATAGAACGTCAGCACCCCGTGCACTTCGGCGCGCGAGAGATTAAGTTCAAAGGCGACCAGCGGCACGACCCGCGGCGGCACCCATCCGAGCCGGTCCTGGATCGCATGCAGAACCGGCAGCAGCGGCCCCAGCAATTGCCGATGAGCCCGCACAGCTTCCAGCACCGCGGCGCTCTCGGCCTTGTTCAGGTCCGCACCGGGCGCCGCCCGCACCGGAATGCTCACCGAGCGCGGCCCGCTCATTCGAGTTCACCGCAATACACGGTGAGGCGCGGCGGGCGCACCCATCCGGCGAGCGTCACGCCCGCCTGCTGCGCCAGTTCCACGGCCAGCGCCGTCGGCGCGGAAATGGCCGCCACCAGCCGGCAACCGACCTCCGCCGCCTTGTGCACCACTTCGTAGGAAGCGCGCGATGTGACCAGCAGGCTGTGGGGCGTGCTGCCGGCGCGCATCACCGCGCCCACGGCCTTGTCGATGGCATTGTGGCGGCCCACGTCCTCGCGCACGGTGAAACTCTCATCCGTGCAGATCAGCGCCGCCGCGTGCACCGCGCCGGTGGCGCTGTTGTAGGGCTGCAGCGCCGCCAGACGCGCCATGCCGGCGGCAATGGCGCTCAGGCTGGCACGGGGAGTGGACGGATCGACGTGCCGGACGGGCCGGATCGCGGCCTCCAGCGTGGAGGTGCCGCACAGTCCGCAGCCCGTTCGGCCGGTCAGGTTACGGTCGCGCGTGTCCAGGAGTGCCGCGCGCACGTCCGGAATTTGCATCGCGAGGGTGACGCCGTGCGGCGTCCAGGCCTGTTCGACCAGGGTCAGTTCATCCGGCTTTCTGACGATCCCTTCGGTGAGTGCAAATCCCAGCGCGAAATCTTCCAGATCCGCCGGCGTCGCCAGCATGACCGCGTAGGCCCGGCCGTTGAACTGCATGGCCACCGGCACTTCGGTCGCCAGCGTCTCCGCCACGCTGTGGGCGCGGGCGCCTTCCAGGCGCCTGGCCGCCACCCGCTGCAGCGGACCACGCGGCTCATCGCCCAGGGATTCAGCCGGATTTACCACCCGGGGATCTCCGGCGCCACGTGACGGATTCGTCGGTTATTCATGGGCCCGATCATACCGTGCATCGCGGTTCGGGGCGATTTCCGGCCCCCGGGCGGCCCTCAGCTCTGGATGCGTGCCAGGCCCGCCGCGAGATCGGCGCGCAGGTCCTCCAGGGATTCAATGCCGACGGAAAGACGCAGCAAACCGTCGGTCAGTCCTGCGGCACGGCGCGAGGCCTCATCCATGGCCGCATGGGTCATCGAGGCAGGGTGCGCCACCAGGCTCTCGACCCCGCCGAGCGATTCGGCCAGGGAGAAGTAGCGCAGCCCGGCGATGAACTGCCTGACGGCGGGAACCCCACCCTTGAGTTCGAAGCTGATGATGGCGCCAAAGCCGCTTTGCTGGCGCGCGGCGATGTCGTGCCCGGCGTGAGTGGGCAGTCCCGGGTACCAGACGCGATTGACCGTGGGCTGGCGCAGCAGCCATTCGGCCAGTGCCTGGGCATTGGCGCCGTGCACGCCAAGCCGGGCATGCAGGGTACGCAGGCCCCGGAGCGTCAGAAAACTGTCGAAGGGCGCCCCCGTGAGCCCCAGGCAATTCGCCCACCAGTCGAGTTGCTCCTGCACCGCGCGCGTCGCGGCAATGACCGCGCCCCCCACGACATCGCTGTGACCATTGATGTACTTGGTGGTCGAGTGCACGACGATATCCGCGCCGTGCCGCAGCGGCTGCTGCCACGCCGGCGACAGAAAGGTGTTGTCGACGACCACGAGCGCACCCGCCTGCCGGGCCAGCCCGGCCACGGCGGCAATGTCGGTGATGCGCAGCAGCGGATTGCTCGGCGTCTCGATCCACACCATGGCCGCAGGCTTGCTCAACGAGGTGCGCACGGCGACCGCGTCGCCGAAATCCACGAAGTCGACCTGCAACTCGCCGCGGCGCTGCCAGGCCGAGAAGAGGCGGTGAGTACCGCCATAGCAATCGTGCGGCGCGACGATGCGGGCACCGACCTTCAGCAGATGGCCGACCAGCGTGATGGCGCCCATTCCCGAAGCGGTGACGACCGCGCCCGCGCCTCCTTCCAGATCCGCCAGTGCCGCGCCCAACAGATCGCGCGTCGGATTGCCCGAGCGCGTGTAGTCATAGGCCCGCTTGTCGCCGTAGCCGCGAAAGGCGAAGGTCGCGCTGAGGTGGATCGGCGGCACGACCGCGCCCGTGACCGCATCGCTTTCGAGTCCGGCCCGCACCACACGCGTCTGCGCGCCGGGAGGCTTGTCGCTACTGGCGTTCACTCAGCATTCTCCATAAATACAGGCCAAGGTGGGCCGCAATTGACCGGGCTCCTTCAGGAAGGCGTCGTGCCCGTGGGGCGAGGAAATCTCGTGCAGGCGCGCATCGGGAAGGCGCGTCGCGAGCGCCCGCATGTCTTCGACCGGTACGAGCAGGTCGCCACGCACGGCAATCACGGTGGTCGGCACTGCGATCCGTGTGGCATCGACCCGGTGCAGATCGATCGATTCCGACAGGCAGAGGAATTCCTCGGCCTGCACGCGGGCGGCGAAATCGCGCCCGCGCGCGAACAGGTATTCTTCGACCGGAAACACGAACTGCGTCTCACCGCGCACGGGCGGCGCATCGAAGCGTGCGGAAAATTCCTCGGGGCTGCGGTAGGTGGTCATCGCCAGCGCGCGCGCCAGCTCCAGACCTTCACAGGCCTTGCCCTGCTGCATCGCGAATCGCACCGTGCGTCGCTGCACACAGCGCCACGCGGTCGCCATCGGATGTGCACGATCGGAGGCGCTGATGACCAGCAGCCGGGACACACGCTCGGAATAGCGCTCGCCAAAGGCCAGCGCCACCATGCCCCCGTAGGAAGCCCCGAGTATCGCGCGTACCCGCGCCAAGCCTAGATGGTCCAGCAGGCAACGCAGCGCCAGCGCCTGGTCATAGCTGGAAATGCTCGGCAGACTGGCGCGCCCGGAACGGTCCTTTGATTCGCCGCTACCACCCAGGTAGTCAATCCCGAGGATGCAGCATCGGTTGCTGTCGAGCGCGCGGTCCGGGCCCGCCACCTCATGCCACCACCCGGCCCGCGGCTGGTTCTCGTCGAAGACCCGCCGGTGGGCAGAGATCCCGCCGATGGCCACGACGATCGGCAGGCGGGGATCACCGGACAGGCGCCAGGCGAATCGCGGCTCGATCAGCTCACCGCCGTGATGCAAAGGAAAGGGCGTGGGCAGGTCGAGGATTCCCTCGCGCAGGAATGCCCCTTCGCCTACCGTCCTGAGACCGTGATGTGCCGAGTTCACCAGATCGCTCCATCGCTTGCCATGCCACACTCATCGGCACTCGGCAGGTAAGGAGCGTCGGCGCCGGGACGGCGCCAGCGCCTGCGGATTCCGTTGTGCGGAACTGAGGGCGCCAGGCACGCTCATCTGCCGGCCCAGGGGCCGCAGGAGTTGGCACCGTGCCGAAGCTCTCGGCGGTTGCCCCGGCGTCGAAGGGCCTTTCCCTCAGCCGGTCTCGATGAGTCCGGCCAGTCTATGGGGCCGGCTTTGCAAGCGTCAAGCGCTGTCGCGCCCGGGGTATGCCCGGCGCCTTTCGTACCGGCTCGACAGGACGACGGGCCCTCTACAGGACCAGCTCGACCGCCGGTGCGCGCAGGTTGTAGTGGGAACTCATGGCGT